>CAVJGY010000249.1:0-2536 GCA_963648915.1 Acutalibacteraceae bacterium
CAGTTGAACACCCTTGACCCGGCGAACGACGTCGGCCTTGCACAGATGGTAATGGGAAGCCAGACCCACGGCGTCACGCCGATGGCACTGGCGGCAGCATTCCAGATCTTCTACGATGGCGAGTACACTACTCCGCATCTGTACACCCGTGTGCTCGACCGGGACGGCAACATCTACCTCGAGAACAATGCCACCAGCTATCAGGCGTTGACCCCGCAGACGGCCTATGTCATGAACCGCCTGCTGAAGAACGTCCTGTTCTCCAATGTCGGTACGGCCAGCGGCAACTACCCGAACTCCAACGGCATGGAGGCCTTTGGTAAGACCGGTACGGCCAGCGACGAAAAAGATCTGTGGTTCGTCGGCGGCACGCCTTACTACGTCACCGCTGTCTGGTGGGGCTATGACGCACCCTATGATATGACGAGGACTCTGAGCAAGCAGCAGGCCAAGACCCGCACCTGTGTCACCGCATGGAAGGCCTATATGGAGCAGGTTCAGGCGGATCTGCCCTACAAGGCATTCCCGACCTCGGACGGTGTGGTCGAGCGCAGATATTGCACCCAGAGCGGTCTGCTGGCAAGCGGCTCGTGTCCGAGCACAGCCGTGGGCTACTATCGTGCCGATGACCTGCCCGACACCTGCAACTACTCGCACGGTGCAGCGTCCATCGCCAGCGCACCGCTGACCGCTGAGCCGGATACCACCAATCTGGACACCGACTGAGAACAGACTGACCGCGGATACAGGACAGTTGTCCTGAAATGCGGCGGACAGTGTTCGATGTGGGAAAAATCATACTTTTCCGGAAAATGACTTGCAATTCCGGTGAGCCAAGCCGTCACTTCACAGTCTAAAACTGGATAATCTGACAAAATAGCATCCGACCTCTTGCATTGCCGGGGGTCGGATGCTATTATATTCTCTGCAAGAACACTTGTGTTTGTGAGGTGAACAAGTTGGAACGCCGCTTTTATCTGGTGGACGCACAGGTCCTTCCGGAAGTTTTCCTCAAGGTGGTACGCGCCAAGGAACTTCTGGCAAGCGGAGAGGCACGCAGCATTTCGGCCGCGACCCGCAGTGTCGACCTGTCGCGCAGTGCCTTTTATAAATATAAGGACTGCATTTTTGATTCCGAGAACAGCCGCGAGGTCATCACTGTGATGGCAACTCTGCGGGATGAAACAGGCGCGCTGCAAAGCCTGCTGGCAGGCATCAGCGCGGCGGGCGCAAGCATCGTTACCATCAATCAGTCGACGCCTGAGAATGGAGCTGCTCTGGTGGCAGTCACCATCCGGACGGATACGATGCAGATGAGCCCCGAGGAACTGACCGAAAAACTTTCCCGGCAGCGGATGGTGGTGGGTGTCCACTGCGGGTATAATCTCTAAACCGCGATAAGACCACCTTAGAGCAAGAAATAGGAACGAGGGTTAATCATGGCAAAGATCGCAATCTTAGGTTTTGGTACGGTCGGCAGCGGCGTCTATGAGGTGCTGCAGCGGAATGCAGCGGGCGTCTCCCGCCGGGCAGGTGAGCCGGTGGAGGTCAAGTACGTCCTCGACCCGAAGGATTTTTCCAGCCGTCCGGACGCACATCTCTTCATCAAGAACTTCGACACCATTCTGGAAGACCCCGAGATCAAGGTCGTCGTCGAGACCATCGGCGGTACACGGTTCGCTTATCCGTATGTCAAGGCCTGCCTCGAGAGCGGCCGCAGCGTTTGCACCTCCAACAAGGAGATGGTCGCGACCTACGGTGCAGAACTGCTGGGTCTGGCAAAGGAGCACAACTGTGCCTTCCTGTTTGAGGCTTCGGTTGGCGGCGGTACGCCCATCATCACCCCGATGCACCAGTGCCTCGCCGCAAACGTCATCACCGAGGTGGAGGGCATCGTCAACGGTACGACCAACTTCATGCTCACCAAGATGGTGCGCGAGAATCTGGGCTTCGACGAGGCTCTGAAGATCGCTCAGGAGCTTGGCTATGCCGAGACGAAAGACCCCAGCGACGATGTGGACGGCCGCGATGCCTGCCGCAAGATCGCAATTCTGTCCTCGCTGGTCTGCGGCCATCAAATCTACCCCCAGAATATTCCGACCCGTGGCATCCGTGATATCGCGGTCGCCGACGTCGAGGCCGCTGAAAAGCTGAACTGTGTCATCAAGCTCATCGCATGGATGAAGCGAAAGCCGGACGGAAATGTGGCCGCAGGCGTCGAGCCTTGCCTCATCCCGAAGGCCAACCAGCTGGCGGGCGTTGATGATGTGTTCAACGCCGTCCTCGTGAAGGGCGATATGCTGGGCGATGTCGTGTTCTACGGCAAGGGCGCGGGCAAGCTCCCGACCGCAAGTGCCGTCGTCGCCGACGTGGTGGACGCCCTCAAGAACGGCTCGAAGGTGCACGACAGCCTGTATTGGCAGCCTGCTGAGCCGGTGGAGGGAATGCTCACCGACCCGACCCCTGCCGCATATTATGTGCGTGTAGCGGGCATTGCTCCGGCCGTGGTCGAGGCCATCTATGGCTATGGCAAGGT
>CAVJGY010000250.1:0-1044 GCA_963648915.1 Acutalibacteraceae bacterium
ATATTGCGGCAAAGGGCATTGCGCCGAGCGTTTGCCAGATCAATCTGCCCGGCCTTGGCTTTCAATATTTCTGCAACATCAGCGACACGGTCTTTCTGAACACGCTGGAGGGTCGTCAGTGGCAGAAAAATTTCCTGTCTAGAAAGGTCAACGCCACCAACGGTCTGTCCGGCTGTCTGGACACCGTCCAGAGCTGGATCGACTGCGGTCTGCTGAACATGGACTACGCCGACTTTGAGCTGGACATGACCGGGCAGATTTTCCGGGAGAGCAACGCGGCGTTCTATGTCGGCGAGATGGCGTCCTTCGCCCAGAACGACGACGGCAGCGGTGACCAGTATGCCCTGATGCCCTATCTGTCCCCGGACGGAAGCAGCAACCCGTATATTTTAAAGGTCACCCGCTATTACGGCCTGAGTAAGGAGCTGGAACAGCCCGGCAACGAGCAGAAGCTTGAGGACGCCCTGCATTTCCTCGAGGTACTGTCCACAGTCGAGGGCTTCGAGACCATCATCGGCACGATGCCGACCGTCATGTGTGCCCTGTCGGACTTTAAGCTCCCGGAAACGTCTCCTTATTATAAAGCGTTGGCAAAGGTCAACAACGGCCATTCCGCGCCCTATCTCTACGCCGGATGGGAGAACTACGCCGCCGACTTCGGCGAGGCCGTCCGCCAGTGGATCGCAGGCGATATCACCGGAGCGGATGCGTTGAAGGTTCTGGACGAGCTTCAGCTCGACGTCATCCAGAACGGCGGTGTCCCCACCTATGGCAATGTCACCGAGGTTTTGAGCACCGCCCAGATCGCCGAACTGGTCGGGCATATCTTTCTGGAAGCGGTCGGGGCAGACGCCGCGCTCGTCTCCTGTAACGAGACGAAACCGGGCGTGGACGCGATGTGCGAAAACGGTTCGGGCGTCAGCGGGCTTCTGCTGCCCGGCAAACTGACCGAGGAGGACATCGTTGCCGTTCTGCCGACCGGCTGGTATGGCACCATCCACACCGCGAAATTCTCGGGTGCACGGCTCAAGGAGCTGGCCGCCG
>CAVJGY010000250.1:1054-2510 GCA_963648915.1 Acutalibacteraceae bacterium
TATGCCTTCGTCACCCGGGACGGGAACGAATTAAAGGACGACCAGACGTACACCGCTGTTCTCTGCGGCGCAACGATGGATGTCTGGAACGAAGGCGGCATCACAGACACCGGCATCGTCGGTCTGGACGCCGCAAAGAACTATCTTGCGCAGGCAGGCGAAATTTCGTCTGCACTGCTGAACTGAGCTTCACCTTTGGTTTTGGGGAGAAACCGTATTTATGTCTGAAAAAACATCAAAAACAAAGCTTACCTTTGGTACGCTCATCAATCTTTCGGCCGTCCTCGTGCTGATCATCCTGCTGATGGTCGGTGTGACGGTCTTTAACCGTTACACGCAGGAGCAGCTCTATCAGGAAAGTGTCAACCAGCTGAGTGAAATTTCGGCACAGCTGTTCGAGAAGCTGGAAGTTCAGCTGAATTTCCAGTGGGGCTATCTCGAAAAGATGGACGAGTCTCAGAAATACATCGACACTATGACGATCGATGAGCTTTCCCGCTTTCTGACGAACCGGGAGGAAGATCTGAGTCCGGCGGGGCAACAGCTGCAATTCATTGCCATCGACCGTTACGGCTATTTCTACACCGACGAGGGCAAGCAGGGCATGTGGTCGGGCATTTCCTACCTGACCGATACCGCCCGCCAGAGCTTCCTCACCACCGACTGGATCACCAACGAAAACAAGATGGTCTTTCTGCGGAAGCTGGAAAATCCGCTTTCCATCGAAGGCTCGACCATCCAGTATTTCGCCGTTCTCCGCTCGATGGAGGATCTCGCGCCCTTCTTCCGCAGCTCGGCGTTCCACAACCAGAACACGACCTATGTCATCGACGAAAACGGCGTCAAGATGTTCATGGATTCGGTCATCCCGGAGCTGGATTTCGGCGGACGAAACATCTTCCACACCATGCGGGCGCAGACCTATCCCCATGTCGGCAGCTTTGACGCCTGTCTGGACGAGGCCAATCAACGCTCCTTCATCTGCACCGATGTCGTCATCAACGACGGAAGCTATTATCTTGCCCTGAAGCGGCTCGAGGGCTACGACTGGACGATGCTCTTCCTCGTCCCGACCAGCGAAGTCGCCGCCAGCACCCGCGCCATGACAAATTCGATGGTGCGCATTTTCCTCATCATTCTGGTCGTTCTGCTGACGCTGGCTCTCCTGTCCTTCCTGTTCGTCAACCGCTTCCGGAAGAATCAGGAGTTGCTCGCCGTCAAGACCAAGAGCGAGGCCGAGCTTGCCGCCGCGAACCAAAAGCTGGAAGCCATCAACGAGCAGCTCGAGCACACCAACACCCAGCTTGAGACGACCAACAAGCGGTTGGAGCAGGCACAGGAAGCCACTGCCGAGGCCTTGGAGGTCGCCAAGAACGCCAGCAAAGCCAAGACGGACTTCCTGTCCAACATGAGCCACGATATCCGCACCCCGATGAACGCGATCATCGGCATCACC
>CAVJGY010000251.1:0-2502 GCA_963648915.1 Acutalibacteraceae bacterium
GGGTGTAGTCTCTTCGACCGGAGCAGCCTTCTCCTCGACGGCGGGAGCTTCCACAGCCTCAGCCTTGACCTCGGGCTTCTCCTCTGCCTTCGGCTCTTCGACGGCCGGGGTCTCCACGACAGGCTCAGCGGCCTCGACCTTTTCCTCGGCCTTCACTGCACGCTTTGCGCGGTCCTTGACCTCAGAGATGGTCCACAGCTGGTCGTCGCCTGCGGTCTCCTGCCAGATCTGGAGCACTGCGCCGTCTGCAACGCCCATGCCGACGGTGTCGATGCACTTGCCGCCTGCCCAAGAGGAGCGGAGACGCACTTTGCCTTCCGGAGTCGGCTGGAGCGTCCACATCTGGGACGTGCCGCTGACGTCCTCCCACAAGTGCAGCCAGGTGCCGTTGGCCGTGCCGGTCATCATCAGGTCGATGAGCTTGCCGTTGGCGCGGTTGCGGATGCGGTAAACGCCGTCGCCCTCACGGATGAATGCCCACTCCTGCTCGGGCTTGTGGTCGTACTTGCCCAGACGGATGTCGCCGCCGTCCTTCATCTCGACCGCCTGAATGACGCTGCCCGTCTTGGCCGCGATGGTATAGAAACGATCCGCCTGGATCACAGTCTGTTCAACAGATTTCATTCTTAGTTTCCTCCAAAGTTGGTTATTTTCTATAAAAGCTCCTGCTTTATCTTGTTAAATTATACCACTTGACGTAATTTTCCGCAAGGAAATCGACATTCCTTTAGCGATTTAGCCAAAATGTTCGGCCCGTCGACCCGCTTTTGCACTCAATCCCCTAAAAATGCGGCATGATTTTACAGTTTCCATGATGAATTTATTTCCTTTTTCTTCTGCATTTCCCTGCCGAAAATGCACTCGACATTTCGGCCAAACCGCGTTATAATGAAATTGACTTCGATATTACCGCTCTTTTACCAGAAAAAGGGCGGCTTTTCTATGCCTTTATGACCCCCAAACACATTGAAAGTGAGGTTTTGCCCATGAACGCCGACGACCGCAGCAACCAGCAATTCCGAAAAATGACCGAGACCCCCATCCCGAAGCTGATTTTGAGTCTGGCCGCACCTACGATTTTGAGTATGCTCATCACCAGCATCTATAACTTGGCGGACACCTTCTTCGTCGGCCAGATCTCCACCAGTGCGTCCGGCGCGGTGGGCGTCGTTTCCAGCCTGATGGCAATTATTCAGGCTCTCGGCTTCATGCTGGGACACGGTGCGGGAAGCATCATCAGCCGCAGTCTGGGCAGTCAGAACACCAAGGCCGCGAACCGTTTTGCGTCCACCAGCTTCTTCACGGCGTTGCTGTTCGGTTGTATCCTGATGGTCTGCGGCCTTGCGACCCTGCCCCATTTCATGATGCTTCTGGGAAGCACCGAGACGATTTTGCCCCATGCCTGCGACTATGCACGGCCTATTCTGATTGCCGCCCCGCTGATGATGTCCAGCCTTGTCATGAACAACATCCTGCGCTACGAGGGCAAGGCCAGCTTCGCGATGATCGGCCTTGTGACGGGCGGTGTGCTGAACATGGTGCTCGACCCGGTATTCATCTTTGGTCTTGGCATGGGAACGGCTGGTGCAGGCGTTGCCACCGCGTTGAGTCAGGCCATCAGCTTTGGCATCCTGCTGTCGATGTTCCTGCGGGGCAAGACGGTCAGCCAGTTCCACATCACGGCTGTCACCCGAAGCCCCGAGGAGTTCGGCACGATTTTGTTCACCGGACTGCCCAGCTTTGGCCGTCAAGGTCTGAACAGCATCGGCGGAATGCTGCTGAACATTGCCGCCCGCGGCTACGGTGACGCAGCTGTTGCGGGCATGAGCATCGTCTCCCGCATCTTCATGTTCATCATCTCGGTCGCCATTGGCACCGGTCAGGGCTTTCAGCCCGTTGCAGGCTTCAACTACGGTGCGCGGAAGTACCGCCGGGTGGAGCAGGCCTGCGTCTTCACCATGTTGACGAGCCTTTGCTTCCTGACCGTCATCGTCGCCGCCTGCTGGATGAACGGTGAGGCCCTCATCCGCCTGTTCCGCGACGACCCCGAGGTGACGGCGATCGCACTGCCTGCGTTCCACTATCAGTGCCTCGCCATCTTCCTACAGCCCGTCATCGTCGCATCCAACATGCTGTTCCAGAGCATCGGCAAGTCCGGCCGGGCGACCTTCCTCGCCTGCTGCCGTCAGGGTGTCTTTTTCATCCCGCTCATCCTCACCCTGCCCCAGTTCTTCGGTCTGTTCGGCATTGAGATCTGCCAGCCCATCGCGGATGTATTGACCTTCATCGTCTCGGTGCCCTTCCTCTTCCCCTTCCTGCACAAGCTTGTCCGGATGGACGAGGACGAGCGTGCCCGGGAAGCCGCCGCACTCTGATTTTTATTACACACAGCAAGACCCGCCCCTCTCGGCATCATCCGTGGAGGAGCGGGTCTTTTTCAAGAAGAAGAAAAGGGAGAAAATGGCAAATTACAGCTTGCAGGCCGTATCGTAACCGGTACGG
>CAVJGY010000252.1:0-2485 GCA_963648915.1 Acutalibacteraceae bacterium
ATAGAGCACTTCAGCGGCCGCACCATTATCGTGGTCGGTCAGGGTGACTTCGCCTGCGGCAAGGCGCAGTTCCGCCAGAGCATCTGCCGGGACAACGCTGTGCCCGGCCAGCTTCATGAGGTCGAGCATCTGGGCACAGTCGGCAACGACGGTCAGCTCCCGTTCTGTCCAGCCGGACGGGACACAGACCGCACTCGTCATGGCTGAACCGGAAACGAGGCTGGGCGTGAGCACCAGCACGTCCGGCGCAATGCGCTCCGAGTGGAGCAGAGCGGCGGCGTCTCCCAGCGTCTTATCGAGCAGGGGCACCAGCGGCATCTGCTTTTTGTCCTGATAGAGCAGGATGCGCAGGACGTCCTCGCCCCGGACATCCGCCGCATTGCTGAGGACGAAGGGCGTGAACTCCTGCCGGAGGTGCTGCTCGAGCGATTCGCTCATCCGGAGTACCCGGGTCGAGCCATCGGCCATCTGTAAGGCGATGCCAAGACCTACGGCAGAAGGCAGATTTTTCAGGACAGAATCCTCCTGTCCGGCAAAGCTGCACAACTGCTGGCCGCTGCCCTCGGAAAAGCTGTAGGCCAGTGTTCCGCCGCAGACCAGTGCGGGCGCACCCAGACGGACACCGCCCAGAATCGTCCGGACGGCGCGGGGCGACCGCTGGGAAAAGACGGTCAGTTTTCCGCCCCGGCTGCTGAACAGCTGAAGCACATCCCGAAGCACCTGCGGGATGCTGCTCTCCTCGTTGAGGAGCAGGTTATCCAGATCGCAGAGCACAAGGGTCGATTCCAGTGTCATCTTCATGATTTCCCCCTTCGGAGCGTTGCAAGAAAGTGCGTAAAGTAATCGGGAAGCTCGGAGTCGAACCGCAGCTCCTCCCCGGTGATGGGATGGACAAAGCCCAGCGTTTTCGCGTGGAGGCACTGTCCGTGCAGGCTGGTGATGCAGTTGTGCGGGCCGTACACCGGGTCGCCCGCCACCGGATGGTGGATGGACGCCATATGAACACGAATTTGATGAGTGCGTCCCGTTTTCAGCCGACATTCCAGCATGGTGAACTCGCCCAGCCGTTCCAGCACTTTATAGCCCGTATAGGCGTACTTGGTGTGCGGTTCGGTGGACGGATAGACCGCCATCTTCTTCCGGTCGGTCTTGGAACGGCCAAGGTTGCTCTCGACAAAGCCTTCGTCCTGTGCGAAGCCGCCATAGACGATGGTGTTGTAGGCACGCTCGACGCTGTGGACGGCCATCTGCTGGGACAGGCCGATATGGGTCGCATCGTCCTTTGCGACGACCAGAAGTCCGCTGGTGTCCTTATCAATGCGGTGGACGATACCGGGGCGGATCTCGCCGCCGATGCCGGACAGACTGCCCTTGCAGTGCCAGAGCAAGGCATTGACGAGCGTGCCGTCCGGGTTGCCGGGCGCGGGATGGACGACCATCCCCTTCGGCTTGTTGACGACCAGAAGGTGCTCGTCCTCATAGACGATATCCAGCGGAATGTCCTGCGGCACGGCCTCGATGGGCTTTGCATCCGGAATTTCCAGCAGGATGGTGTCACCGGGCTTGAGCTTCAGGCTCTTGGCGACCGACTTGCCGTTGCAGAGCACATGGCCGTCGGCAACCAGATTTTGCAGGGCACTGCGGGAAAGCCCGGTATCCTCCCCGCTGAGGAAGCGGTCGATGCGCTGTCCGGCCGCCTCCGTCTCAACAATAAATTCACGCTGTTCCATCGGTCACTGCTCCTTGGGTGCGGTCTCGTCGCTGTGCAGCTCCTCGAGGAAGATGACGAGCACCCACAGTGCGACGCCCACACAAACGCAGATATCCGCGAAGTTAAAGACCGCGAAATTCATGAACAGCAGGTTGATGTAGTCCACGACTTCCCCGTTCAGCACCCGGTCAATGAGGTTGCCGATGCCGCCGCCCAGCACGAGGATGAATGCAATTTGCTGCACCAGCTTGCCCCGGCTGCGGAAAAACAGCTCATACGCAACTAAAATCAGCGCGGCACTGGTGGCGACGATAAGGAACAGCTGCTTGCCGCTGAGCAGGCTGAACGCCATGCCCTGATTCAGGACGAAGCGCAGCTCCACCACATGCGGGATGAAGGGCATCGCCCCGACGGGTGCAAGCGTGTTGACCGCCCAGAGCTTGATGAGCTGGTCGATGCCGACCAAGGCGGCGACACAGACCAGATTGATGATGACAAACGCCATAGTTTTCTCCTGTTTTGCCTTCCCCTCGAGGGGAAGGTGGCGAGTTTACGAGCCGGATGAGGTGGAAACCACCCGGAAACAGATGCCTGCCTCTGCGCTTACACCTCATCAGTCTCACTACGTTCGACAGCTTCCCCTCAAGGGGAAGCCTTTCTCGCTGAGATACAGTATTTTACATAAACAAAAGCATCTGCAACACTTTTCAAAATCAATCCAAGAATTGCAGACGCCTTTTTATTTTATGCGATTAGATTACGCCTCCACGACGC
>CAVJGY010000253.1:0-997 GCA_963648915.1 Acutalibacteraceae bacterium
GACCCGGGAACTGTACCAGATTTGTCATTCTTCTTCCTCCTCTGCTTCCTCGTCGGACGCTGTGCCGTCGGGCTGGATGTACATCACGGCCATCCGCTCTTCCCGCAGGATGCTCTGCAAAGCCTTGTCCGCATCCTCGGCAGTCAGACCAGCCAGCATGGTGATTTGCTGTGCCACCGTCTGTCCCGAGAGGGCAAAGTCTGCCATCTGGCTGGCCGAGTCCTCGACGTTTTCCAGATTTTCGATCAGCTGTCCGTATTTTTCATTCTTGCAGAGGGTAAAGATTTCCCGGTCGACGCCCTCGGCACGGACACGGGCAATTTCATCCAGAAGGAGCTGCTTCACGGTGTCGGACTGGTCGCTCTCGCCCGTGAAGAGGATGCAGCAGCAGCCGTCCACACGGAGCACCTCTCCGCCGAAGCCCGGATTCGTCAGGCCCTCGTCGTAGAGTTTGCGGTAGAGGGGCGACATCCCGCCGCAGATGCAGCAGAGAATCAAATCGTAGAGCATCTCACTGCGCAGGTCGCCGAAGGGCAATGGCTCTTCCTTGAAGCCCAGACCGAAACAGGGCTTCGCGATGGGCATGGTGATGGTCTTTTCCCGGGAAACAAGGCTCATGGGCTCTTCCGTCCAGAGACGCTGCACCCGTTCCGCCGGGTGTGCCTCCATCAGACCGTGACGCTCACAGGCGGCTAAAATTTGCTCCATGCTGGTGTTTCCGGCTGCGGCCAGCACCATATTATTGGGCGCGTAGAACGCCTTGCAGCAGTCGTACAGCATCTCGGGTGTAATTTCCGCGATGCTCTCGCATGTGCCCGCAATGTCGCTCCGGATGGGGTGGCTGTGGTACAGGCACTCGCACAATCCGGTGATGAGCCGCCAGTCCGCGCTGTCATCGTACATTTTGATCTCCTGTCCGATGATGCCCTGCTCCTTGTCGATGGTCTGCTGGGTGAAATAGGGGTGGCCGACCATCCCGAGCAGAACGTCCAGACTC
>CAVJGY010000253.1:1007-2482 GCA_963648915.1 Acutalibacteraceae bacterium
AGATAACAGGTGCGGTCGAATGCCGTAAATGCGTTCGCGTTCGCGCCGGTCTTGGCAAATTTTGCAAATGCGTCGCCGTCCTCGTCCTCGAACATCTTGTGCTCGAGGAAGTGCGCCACACCCGCCGGGAGGTGGACTTCCTTCTCACCCAGACGGAAATCCCGGTCGATCGAGCCGAACCGGGTCGCATAGATGACATGCGTGCCCGAATAGCCGGGCATCGGGCGGACGATAACGGTCAGACCCGACGGCAGGACGCGCCATTCATCGGCGGCAGTCTGTTCTAACAGCGTCTTTTTCTCAGACATGGGCGTTCTCCTCCTCTCGGGTCAGCAGATAGCTCACCGAAAGGGTGAGCTGGCACAGGATGGCACGAACGTCGTCCTTCGTCACCTTGCGCAGGGCTTCGCGGGCGTCGTCGGGCGTCTGGACGGCTCCACCCCGCAGGACCTCCATGTAATACCACGTCTCAATGCCGCCCAGCGTATCCTCCAATCCGGTCATCCCGCTGAGGAGCGAACGGCGGCAGTCCTCCAGCTCTTCGTCGGTGATAACACCCGTGCGCAGGTCATCCAGCTCCTTCAAAATAGCTTTCTCAGCACGCTCTGCGTCGGCATGTTCGACGCCGCTGTTGACGGCCATGCTTCCGGTGAAGCTCTGGAACGCCGACGAGCAGTAATAACACAGGTGGTCGCGCTCCCGGACGTTCAGGAAGAGGCGGCTGGTGACACTTCCGCCGTACAGTGACATCGCCAGACGGACAGCGGCCAGCTGGTCGGGGCGCATCGGCTCACCGAGGGTGAACAGCATACAGAGCTTGGCCTGCGTCGTGTCAAAGCATTCCGTTTTCCGAACGGCCTCCTGACGCGGCATCGCCATATTTTCCACCAGTGGAAGCGGTGCGCGGTCGATTTTGTTCAGCTCGGCCAGCAGAGCGTTTTTCACGGCGTCGGTCTGTGCTTCGTCACAGCCCAAAACGATAAGCTCGATGTTTGCCGTCCGGAGCATCTCCCGATAGGCGGCGGTGACGGCTTCCGGGGTCAGGCCGTCCACCTCTTCCAGATAACCCTCCTGCCGGACACCCGCCGGGCTGTCCCCGAAGAACTCCCGGTTGGCCTGACGCTGACAGTAAAGACGCTTCTCGTTGATCTCGTCCTCCAAAGCCTTTTTCAGCATTTGCTTTTCGATGCCGACCGACTCCGGGTCGAACACTTCCCCCACAAAGTAGGGATGAAAAGCCGTCCCCAGTGCGAGGGCGGTGTACTCGTCGGTCAGGTGCTCCCCTTCCAGCGCGAAAGCGTCCTTGATGCCCGTCACGCTGACGCAGAGATTGTGGTTGCAGCCCAAGGGCCGGGCGTCTACAGTTAGGTCTGCGCCGTACAGACGAGCTAGCTTTTTCGTCATCTGGGTCATATCGGGGCAGTCGGCATAGCCGCGCTCCATCACCAGCGGAAGAAGGGCGTGCGCCGTTGCGG
>CAVJGY010000254.1:0-2470 GCA_963648915.1 Acutalibacteraceae bacterium
GGTCATGACGCTTCGGAAGCCCGCCCGGGCAATTCAGCGAGACGATGACCGCTTTGATAGCCTTTTCTGCGACCTGCTGACAGTGATAGCAGATGATCTCGAGCGGCTTCGGATAGAGCGCGTCATAGAGATGCTTTGCCACGATGAAGTCCTCTTGCGCGAAATCAAGCCAGCTTTTTGTTTCCGGTGTCATACAGGAGGACTCCTTTCTGGTAGACTTCGTTTTCGACAGAAGGATGCTGCTTGCGCGTCTCAAAACGGCTTTGCGTGCCAACAAGGATGTCCACAGGACGCTGCTTGACAAGGCGAATGGAACGATATGCCTTGGAGGTCAACGCAGGAATGTCGGTCTGTCCATCGTCGACGACGATGTAAAAATCAAAATCGCTGTCAGGCTGTGCTTTGCCCTCGGCGAATGACCCGAACAAGTAAATGCGGACAGGGGAAAGCTGCTCGATAAAGCGTTCTTTCAGCAGGTCGATCTCGTTGGTCGGCATAGGATCTCCTCCTTTCGGTTTTCTAATTTTATTGTAGCAGAAGAAACGGAAAAAATCAACGAAGCGAAATCTGTTTCAAATGAAAAAAGCTGCACCCTGTTTTGGGCACAGCTAAAGAAACGTGTAATGGATTACTTCGCCAATGCGGTTTTGATATTCGCAAGGACGGTATCGCTATCCTCACAGCAGACCATGACGACCTCGCCGGAGGGGACGGTCTCGACCTTAGCGGCCTTGGCGATCTCGTACTGATCCTCGAGGTAGTGCTCCATCGACTGCTGCTGGCCGAGGACGTAGTTGTTCAGCGCGTCGACGACCTCCTGCGTCTTGCCGTCGGCAGGCTTGACGATGGCGATGCCGTAGCTCTGGGTCATCATGGCCGAGACGGAGGCGGCAAAATCGGTGTAGGTGCCGTCCTCGAGGCCGAGGAGCGGGAGCATCATGTTCTCGATCTCATCGCTCAGCTGGTCGGATTCGTATTCGCTGCTGTAGCCGTACTGGGCGGTGAATTTGCCGTCGTCGCCCTTGGAGAAGATCATGTTGTATTCGCTGTCCTCTTCGGGGCGGGCGTCGTGCAAAATCTGGGTGTAGTCCTTGGGTGTGGAAGATGCGGCGGGTTTGTTGGAGGAGCAGCCCACGAGGGCAAACAAAGCCAGACCAGCAAGCAGGGTCGCAATAAACCGTTTCATAAAATCGTATCCTTTCGTTCTTGGGAAAATCGGAAGTTCCTTCGTTGTCTGCCGCTAGTATCTGCGTTTTTTGCGGCGTCTATACAGGATACGAATCGCAGCGGCAAAACATTGCGCGGGGATTGTAACAGTTCTATGAACAGCCGCTTACAGCATCAGAGCCTCGAGGTCGCCGTGGTTGACCGGGGTGGAGAGGATGATCTGGGTGCTGGTCGTGCCGAGCTTCTGGAACTGCAGGATGAGGTGTTCGAGCTGGGGCATACTGCCGCAGCTGACCTTGATGAGGAAGGTGTACGCGCCCGTGACATGGTAGCACTGGAGCACCTCTTTGCTGTTCTGCATCAGGTCGACCAGCTCGTCCCGGTGGGAGGGAGAGACGGACAGACTGATGAGCGCGTCGACATATACCCGGTCGGACGGGCGGTTGAGTTTGACAGTGTAGCCGTTGATGATGCCGTCGGTCTCGAGCTTGTGGATGCGGCTGGAAACGGCGGGGCTTGTCAAAGCGACCTGTTCGGCGATCTCTTTGACCGGCATTCGGGCATTTTTGGCAAGAAGGGCGAGAATCTTGCGGTCCAAATCATCCATGAGAAAAGTACTCCTTTTTAAAATATGTTGGATTTCATAAAAAATTTTGAAAGTAAAGTTTTATTGTTGTAAAAATCGCACAAACCTCGAAAAAAGCTGTTTTCAATTCACTTGCTTTAATTATATAAAGTTTTGGGCAAAATGTAAAGTGTTAATTTAAAGCAAAATCAAAAATCGCTGTTTGACAACAAAAGAAAAATGGGTATAATACATACTGCGGGGTCAAGCGACGGGATTCGCCGCCTGCAACGACTGTTTTTGATAAGACTCCGCCTGAAGATTTGAGATTCCCAACTTTATATACTTTCCCACCCCTCTATACACAAAAACCCGCTGCCAGGCGGGTTTTTGTGTTTGTTGGGGATTTTTTATTTTCAGATGCGGTCGATTTTTGTTTTCTGTGCGCGAAGGAACAGAATCAATGCCACACAGAGCGTTGCTATTTCACCGACGGCCAGCGGCCACCAGACGATGGAGACATTTTCTGCACCTGTGACCTGCCGGGTCAGCAGCCAGACCGGGGGCAGAACGAACAACACCTGACGGCAGAGCGAAATGACAAGGGACTCGACGCCGCATTCCAATGCCTGAAACACGCCCTGAAATGCGATGCACAGTCCGGCAAACAGAAAACCAATCGAAACGTAAGCGATCAATAAGCCCCCGTCAAACCTAAAAAGAGAGCACCTCGAAACC
>CAVJGY010000255.1:0-2469 GCA_963648915.1 Acutalibacteraceae bacterium
GTGAACGGGGTCTGCGTGCCGACCATCCGGCCGGAGAAGCGCATTTCTACGTCAGCGATGTGCCGGACAGCTTTGCCCAGACTGCTGACCTCTTCCTCGGCGAGTACAAGGGCGGCACCATTGACCAGATCGCCATCGAAAAATATTGATAAGGATTCAAAAACCGTGAGCAAATCACTGAACGAAGATTATATCATCCGGATAAAAAGCTCCATCGAGCAGTTCGAGCACGCTGGCTCTGTCTCCGAAGAGGAGGCCGACCGCATCGAGCTGATGACCCGGGGAAGCCTCGTCAAAAAGGGCGGCAGCTTCTACATCTCCTACAAGGAGACCCAGACCATCGGCTTCGAGGGCTGTACCACGACCATCAAAATTGCCGAGGACGGAAGCCGGGTCGCCCTGCTCCGCTTCGGCCGTGCGAACGCACAGCTGATGATCGAGCGCGGGCGGCGGAATCTCTGCCACTACGAAACCGACGTCGGCTCTCTGACGCTGGGCGTCACGGGAGACGGCATCGAGTGCGGTCTGACCGAAAAGGGCGGACACGCAAAGTTCAGCTATCTGCTGGACGCCGACGACGCCAGCATGATCAGCCGGAATACGCTGGAAATGACTGTACAACATGTAAACTAAACAAGCTCACCCTCTCAGGCGTCGCATTTGCTCCGCCAGCTCTCCCAAAGGGAGAGCCAAGCCTCCCACTTTGGGAAAGACTCCCTCCGTCCGGAGGGAGATGTCTCGAAGAGACAGAGGGAGGATGGATGGCATCGAGCGAAGCGATGATGCCGGAGAGGGCAAGCCCGTGAAAGGATAATATCAATGACTGATTTTGAAAAGACCTACCAGAACTACAACCCCCGGCAGGCCGCTCTGAGCGAGGCTCGCGCCCTGCTGAGCGAGGCGGCAAAGGCGGCAATGGCCGACGGCACTCTGCCCGAGGCTGAGCTGCCCACCTTCATCGTGGAGATCCCCGCCGACACCAAGAACGGCGATATCGCTTCCAACATCGCGATGGCTGGCGCACGCACTTGGCGCAAGGCCCCGAAGATGATTGCGGACGCTCTGCTGGCACACCTGCCCTCTCTCGAGAACAGCGTGTTCGCAAAGGTCGAGGTCGCCGGCCCGGGCTTCATCAACCTGTTCCTCGCCCCGTCCTTCTGGGCGGGCGTGGTGCTGGGCGCATGTGCCAACACCGAGTACGGCCGCACTGACTACGGCAAGGGCGCGAAGTACAACGTCGAGTTCGTTTCCGCCAACCCCACCGGCCCGATGCACATGGGCAACGCACGCGGCGGCGCACTGGGCGACTGCCTTGCCGCCGTCCTCGACTGGGCGGGCTATGATGTGACCCGTGAATTCTATATCAACGACGCTGGCAATCAGATCCAGAAGTTCGGCAAGAGCCTCGCCGTCCGTTACCTCCAGCAGTTCTGCGGCGAAGAGGCCTATCCTCTGCCGAAAGAATGCTATCAGGGCGGCGACATCAAGGTTCTGGCGGGCGAGTTCGCTGAGATTCACGGCGACGAGTATGTCGCTTCCTGCAAGGGCATGGACGAGGAGCCCCTCTTCGAGAGCGACGCCTTTGCCGCTCTGAAGGACGCTCTGGTGGCCTACGCTCTGCCGAAGAACATCGCCGCTCTGAAGCGCGATCTCGGCAAGTACCGCATCGATTACGATGTCTGGTTCCATGAGAGCACCCTGCACGAGTCCGGCGCAGTTCTGGCCGTTGTGGACAAGCTGCTCGAGCTGGGCGCGTGCTACAAGGCTGAGGACGGTGCCATCATGTACCGTAGCGCACAGTACGCCGCCAAGTACGGCACGGTCAACAAGAAAAAGACCGAGGACGGCTCGGAAGAGGAAGCCAAGGATGAAGTTCTCGTCCGCGCAAACGGCATCCCGACCTACTTTGCCGCCGACATCGCCTACCATTATAATAAGCTGGCGACCCGTGGCTTCGCCAAGGCCATCGACGTCTGGGGCGCAGACCACCACGGCCATGTTGCCCGTATGAAGGGCGCGATGGACGCCATCGGTCTGGACGGAAGCCAGCTGGATGTCGTTCTGATGCAGATGGTGAACCTGATGCGTGACGGCCAGCCCGTTCGTATGTCCAAGCGCACCGGCAACGCCATCACCCTGACCGACCTGCTGGAGGAGGTGCCCATCGACAGCGCACGCTTCCTCTTCAACATGCACGACGCAGGCAGCGGCATCGACTTCGACCTCGATCAGGCCGTCAAGACCGACAACGACAACCCGGTCTATTACGTTCAGTACGCACACGCTCGTATCTGCTCCATCCTCAAGAAGATGGAGAGCGAGGGCGTGAGCTTCGCAGGTGCAGAGAAGGTCGACGCTTCCCTGCTGACTGAGCCGTCCGAGATGGATCTGATCCGGATGCTGGCCGCCTTCCCGCAGGAGATCGTCATGGCCGCTGAGAAGTACGACCCGAGCCGCATCAACCGCTTC
>CAVJGY010000256.1:0-2456 GCA_963648915.1 Acutalibacteraceae bacterium
ATCTTCACCATGCCCTTGCCCCAGATGTTGCAGACGATGACCGTACCCAGTGCCACGAACGCCAGCAGCCAGTTTGCCTGACAGTTGGTGATGGCCGACGGTGCAAGGATCAGACCGATGGAAATGATGATCGGGCCAGTGACGACCGGCGGGAAGAACCGCATGATACGGCGGATGCCGCAGGTCGAGATGAGCAGGCTCACCAGCAGATAGACCAGACCGGAGAAGGCCACGCCTGCGCAGGCATAGGGCAGCATCTCGGTGTTGGCGACGGTCAGGTTGCCGTCAGCATCGGCCAGCATAGGTGCGACGATGGAGAAGCCGCCCAGATACGCGAAGGACGAACCAAGGAAGGCCGGGACTTTTTTCTTAGTGATGAAGTGGAACAGCAGCGTGCCCAGACCTGCGCAGAGCAGTGTCGTCGAAACGCTCAGACCCGTCAGCAGCGGAACGAGGACCGTTGCGCCGAACATCGCGAACATGTGCTGCACGCCAAGGATCAGCATCCGGCCTGTGCCCAGCTGACGCGCATCGTAAATGCCCTTGGAGTAATCAATGGATTGATTCATGGAAACCTCCTACAAACCGTGGTGCTTCAAAAAAAGAGGCACTCCCGCAATCAAGCGGCAATGCCTCAGAAATCGAAGAACCAAAATTTTTCCAAAGAAAAAGAGAACGCTTCTGCTCGCAAACGACGCATTCTGCTCTCCCCTTTCCTTCTTTACTTCGCTTAGTATACCAGAATCCGGCAGGTCATGCAACCTTTTTTCGGTTTTTGTGGGTGAGCGGCTTGAAATCTGAGGGTTTCTACACTATAATATTACCTACTATTATAGTATTATTGCAAGTTTGAGGCAAAACGAAACATGATTTATCTGGATTATTCTGCAAACACTCCGGCGGACGAGCGTGTGCTGGAGCGGTTCTGTGCCGTCGAGCGGGCCTGCATCGGCAACGCGAACTCCCACCATCAGGCGGGCGAGACCGCGAAGGCCGAGATCGACCGCGCAACACAAAGCATCGCTTCCCTGCTCCACGTTCAGCCTGCCGAAATTATTTATACCTCCGGTGCGAGCGAGTCGAACAACTTCGCCCTCAAGGGTCTGGCACGGCTCTCCCGCCATGTGGGAAAGCACATCATCTCGACCCCGCTCGAACACTCTTCCGTCAGCGGCACACTGACCGCCCTACAGGAGCAGGGCTACGAGATTGACCTCGTGGACATCCAGCGGGATGGCACGGTCGACCTTGAGCATCTGCGGGAGCTTCTCCGCCCGGACACCATCGCCGTCGCTGTGACGATGGTCGACAGCGAGCTGGGCGTGGTGCAGCCCATCGCGGAAATTGCGGAGATTTTGAAGGCCTACCCGAACTGTCACTTCCATGTGGACGCAACGCAGGCGGTCGGCAAAATTCCGGTCAGCTTCGAGGGCATCGACACCATGAGCCTGACCGCCCACAAGTTCTACGGCTTGAACGGCATCGGTCTGCTGCTCAAGCGGCGTGGACTCGCGCTCGAACCGCTCATTCACGGCGGCGAAAGCACCACCATCTACCGCAGCGGCACGCCGACCGTCTCACTGGCGTCCTCTCTGGAATGCGCACTGGAATCGGCCGTCAACGACCTCCCCCAGCGTTCTGAGCGGGTGAAAAAGCTCAACGCAGAGCTTCGTGCGGCACTGTCTGCCTACCCGAAAGTCCGCATCAACAGCCCGGAGACCGCGATTCCCCACATCCTGAACCTGAGCATCCAGAACGTCAAGGGAACGGTCGCCCAGCGGGTGCTGAATGAGCACGGCGTCTGCGTGTCGGTCAAGTCGGCCTGCTCGTCGGACGGTCTGCCGTCCCGGGCGGTGTTTGCGGTCAGCCGCGACCGCCGGAATGCCCTGTCCTCGTGGCGAATTAGCCTGAGCCACCTGACGACGGACGAAGAGATTCAAGAATTTTTGAAGGCGTTCGACGCCTGTTATCGTGAGCTGACTGCCGATTGAGCGAGTCACCCAAAAGAGAGGATTTGAAATGAAACGCGAATTAGAGCCTTACCAGATGATCGAGCGAAGCATCATTAAAAAATACCGAAAGGAACTTTGGACGCCTTTTATCGTGGCGGTGAAACGCTACGAGCTGATTCAGGCCGGAGATAAAATCGCTGTCTGCATCTCGGGCGGCAAGGATTCCATGCTGATGGCAAAGCTGATGCAGGAGCTTCAGAAACACAGCGATGTACCGTTTGAATTGATCTTTCTCGTGATGGACCCCGGCTACAATGAGATCAACCGCCAGAAGATCGAGTCCAACGCTGAGCTTCTCCACATCCCGGTGACGATCTTCGAGAGCAACATCTTCTCGGTGGCAAACAGCACCGACAAGAACCCCTGCTATCTCTGCGCCCGGATGCGCCGCGGCCATCTGTACAGCAAGGCCAAGGAGCTTGGCTGCAACAAAATTGCATTGGG
>CAVJGY010000257.1:0-2454 GCA_963648915.1 Acutalibacteraceae bacterium
CCATACGGTCGCGCAGCGGGCCGGGAATGGCACCCAGATCGTTGGCGGTGGTGATGAACAGCACATGGCTGAGGTCGAACGGCATATCAATGAAATGGTCGTTGAAGGTGCTGTTCTGCTCAGGGTCAAGTGCTTCCAGCAGAGCAGCGGCCGGGTCGCCCCGGAAATCGCCTGCCAGCTTGTCAATCTCGTCCAGCAGCATCAGCGGGTTCGAGCTTTTGGCCGTAATCATCGCGCTGATGATCTTGCCGGGCATCGCGCCGATGTAGGTGCGGCGATGGCCGCGAATCTCGGCTTCGTCCCGGACGCCGCCCAAGCTCAGACGGACATACTTCCGGCCAAGGCTTTCGGCGATGGAACGCGCAATGCTGGTCTTGCCGACACCCGGAGGGCCGACCAAGCAGATGATCTGTCCCTTGACATCCGGTGCAAGCTTGCGGACAGCCAGAACCTCGAGGATGCGGTCCTTGACCTTTTTCAGGCCGTAGTGGTCGCGGTCGAGGATGCGCTGTGCCTTCGCAATGTCGAGGTCATCTTCGGTGAAGGTGTTCCAAGGCAGGTCGAGGCAGGTGTCCAGATAGGTACGGATGACCGTACCCTCCTGATTGCTGCTCTGCATCTTGGACAGACGGTCGGTCTCCTTCATCAGCTTCTTCTCGCACTCGGGTGCAAGGTGAAGCTCGGTGATTTTGCGGCGGTACTCCTCCACCTCGGCGGTGGTGTCGTCGTCCTCGCCCAGCTCCTCGCTGATCATGTGGAGCTGCTCGTGCAGATAGTAGTCGCGCTGATTTTTGTCCATCGCTTCATCGACCTTCTGCGCGATCTCCTTGTCAATTTCCAGCATCCGGCGTTCGCGGTGCATCTTCTCGATGAGAAGCTTCAGACGTCCCATCAGCGTACCTTCGTCCAGAATCGCCTGCTTATCCTCGAAGCGGAAGAGCAGGTTTGCGGGGATATACTCGGACAGGTAGGCGGGGTCGTTGCTGGTGGTGATGGAGAACACGACATCCTTGCCGATGTGCGGGTTCAGTGCCAGCAGGTCGTCGAAGCCCTTCTTGACGTTCCGCACCAGAACATCCAGCTCGGGTGCTTCCTCAGGCTTGGCCGGACGGACGGGTGCAGACCGGACAGCAGACAGCAGGAAACTGCCGTCCGCGTCCAATTCCATCAGCTTCGCGCGATATTTGCCCTCAACGAGGATACGCACCAAGTCCTCCGATACCCGCATAACCTGCTTGACCTCGGCGACAACGCCGTAGGTGTACAGGTCGGAAGGCTGCGGATCTTCGACCTTCATGTCCTTCTGCGCAATCAGAAAGACGTCGGAATTGTTGCTCATTGCCCACTCGACGGCGGCGATGCTTTTGTCACGGCCGACCTCGAAGTGGAGCAGATTATTCGGAAAGACCACCAGTCCCCGAAGGGCGATGGCCGGAAGATGGACGATGTTGCGTTCCACCTTTACGGTAACTTTTTCAGACATGATGTAAAACCTCCCAGCTGCCCGATGACGCGCGTCGTCCACGAGCAGTTTTGTGTTGGGTAATCTATATTAGACTCTGTATCAATTTATTATATCGAATTTAGGGCGGGGTTGCAAGTCGTTATTCCCGACCTTTTTCATGGGTATTGTAGCCGATTTTTCCCAGTGCAGGCAGAATGGCACGCAGGGTGACGGAGGTGACCGCACCCATCACAAGGCCGAGAACCAGCATGACCGGAGCATAATAGAGCGACATCGCCGACGAAAGGACGACGCTTGCGCCCAAAAGTTGGCCGATGTTGTGGAACAGTGCACCGCAAACCGACAGGATGAACCAAGTCGGGCGCACCGGGAAGTGATAGTAGAGGATCCACATCACCAGCAGCGACAGCAGACCGCCGCAGAGCGACAGGAAGCCCGCCGTCCATCCCGAAACGAGAAAAACGAACAGTGCCTTGAGCAGGTCCAAGACCAAGGCCTGCTTTGCGCCCATGAAAAACAGCGCGTACATCACCACGATATTGGCAAGTCCCAGCTTCATACCGGGCATCAGACCCGGGATGACGAGCGTTCCCTCGATGAAGGACAGAGCCATCGCCAGCGCAAAGAGTAGGCCGGAAAGGGCGATCTCATGTGTTTTCTTGTAGTTTCGGTCACGCTTTGGCATTTTGCTCTCCCCTTTCTGTCCGGCTCATTCGTCGCCGCCCAGCGATTGCTCGTACTGCTCCTGCTCCTCCATGGCGGCTTCCCATGCGGCGAACAGCTCGTCCTGATGGAAGCGCAGGTCGGCCAGCTCGTCGCTCTTTTCGCGGAGGAGCTGCGGGTCATTGTAGACCTCCGGCGAGTTGATCTCATTGTCCAGCTCGACCTCCCGCGCACCACAGGCCTCCATCTCGTCCTCACAGGCCTTGATTTTGGCTCGCAGCTCCGCACGGCGGCGACGCTGTTCCTTGCCGTAACCGATTTTTGCC
>CAVJGY010000258.1:0-2442 GCA_963648915.1 Acutalibacteraceae bacterium
CATCAGTCTGGGTCTGCCGGACTCCCTGCTCGGCTCTGCGTGGCCCAGCATCTACCCGAGCTTCGGTGTTCCCGTCTCGTACATGGGCTTCATTTCCATGATCATCTCCGGCGGCACGATCATTTCCAGTCTCCAGAGCGACCGTCTGACACACAAGTTTGGTGCGGGAAAGGTCACTGCGGTCAGTACCGCGCTGACCGCCATCGCCCTGTTTGGCTTCTCGGTGTCCCACTCGTTCTGGATGCTCTGCCTCTGGGCAGTCCCCTACGGCTTGGGTGCGGGAAGCATCGACGCTGCCTTGAACAACTACGTCGCCTTACATTATAAGAGCCACCACATGAGCTGGCTCCACTGCATGTGGGGCGTCGGCACGGTCGTCAGCCCGGTCTTGATGAGCACAGCTCTTTCCGCCGGGCGGGGCTGGAACGGCGGCTATCGGATGGTCGCCTGCATCCAGCTCGTCATCACAGCCGTCCTCTTTTTCAGCCTTCCGCTTTGGAAGGGACGCACCTCCTCTGGCGACAGCACCGAACCGGATGCAAAGCCGCTCAGCCTGCGCGAGGTGTTCCAAATCGCGGGTGCGAAAGAGGTCATGTTCTGCTTCTTCTGCTACTGCGCCCTCGAGACGACGGCTGGCAACTGGGCCAGCAGCTATCTCACCCTGACGAAGGGCGTTTCCGCCGAGACAGCCGCCGCCTTTGCGGGGTTGTTCTACACAGGCATCACGGTCGGCCGCGCCCTCTGCGGCTTCATCACCTTCAAGCTGAACGACACCCAGATGATCCGTCTGGGTCAGGGCGTTCTGGGGGTGGGTGTGGTCGCTCTGCTCCTGCCCGGGCCGCAGTTCCTCTCGCTGGCAGGTCTTGTCCTGATTGGTCTGGGCTGTGCGCCCATCTACCCCAGCATCATCCATTCGACGCCCGACCATTTCGGCGCGGACAAGTCGCAGGCGGTCATCGGGATCCAGATGGCGAGTGCCTACGTCGGAAATCTCGTCATGCCGCCGCTGTTCGGCTTAATTGCCAACAACATTACGCCCGCTCTCTTTCCGGTCTACCTGCTCGTTCTGCTGGTTATTATGGTAATCATGCACGAGCAGCTGACCCGCAAGACGGCGCACACCTGATTCTGCCATTCTCATTCCTTCATATATCATAGCAAAACGGAAAACCCGCTCTGGATAACACCAGCAGCGGGTTTTTCGTTGTTGCGCTTTTACAGAATGCAACGGCTGATGGCGCGTGCCACATTGAGCAGCTCGTCCTGACCGATGAAGCCGAACTTCATCTCGTGTTCGTCGGCGTAGCAAAGGGTCAACTCCGAAGTCTGCAGCGGGTCACCGAAGCCCGCCGTCTTGATGCCGAAATGCAAGATCTTGCGGTACGGCAGAACGAAGATCTCCTGCCGTGTGCCCGTCACGCCCTGCATGTCCACCATAAAAATACGGTGGGTCGTAAAAACCGCCTGATCGCGGACGGTCTTGTACGCGCCGACGACCTGTTCGCCGTCCAAGATCATCTCCTGCACGTTTTTGCAGACGTCTTTTTCCTTGATGCGAACCAAATTCTGCATGGGCTTATCCCGAAATTCCATCGTTCATTCCCCTTTCGTTTTTTCTCTATTGTAGCATCCGCGCCGCCAAAGTGCAAGACGATTTCGGCCTGCATCTCGCGTTTCGGCCGCAAGTGTGGTATACTGGGGAGGAACTGAAATCATTACCCGGGAAATGAGGTTTTACCTATGGAGATCATCATTCATCAGGCCATCCTGCACGTTCTGGACAGCACACTGGATGCGCCTGTCCTGAGCGGAAACTGCATGGAGCTGACCGCCGAAAAAACGGCCTACTTACAGTACCACATCGAAAAGCTGCTGGCGAGCGACGACATCCGCCAGTGCCGCCCCCTGCCCGATTCGGCCTTCCAGAACGAGCTGGAGCACAACAACGATTTCATCGACCTGTCCTGCCGCATTGCGGGCGTGCTGTTCGACTACATGCACGCCCACACGACCATTCCCGGCGCAGACCTTGCGGTGGTGGATTTCACCCGCGATGGTGCGCCGTGGCTGGCAATTTTAAAGCTGAACTACAAGAACGGCTACACCCACTACACCGAGACTGTGGACGGTGCGCCCGTCAACTCCATCATCCAGCAGCGCGCCTGTCTGCCGACCCAGAGCGGCAAAGTGGAGGAGGGTGCGCTCGTCAATCTGACCGATTACTCCATGCGCCTGTTGGAAAAGAAGTACGACATCGACGGCCACAAGGAGTTCTATCTTTCGACCGTCGTGTTCCAGTACACGCAGGCCGAGCCGGAAAAGAAAAAGTTGCAGGCCATTCAGGAGGCCGCGGTGCAGGCCGTACAGGAGACCTATGAGGATGAGCCGCATGTAGAGGCTCAGGTCGCGATGCTCATCGCAAATCAGGCCTCTGACAACGAC
>CAVJGY010000259.1:0-2433 GCA_963648915.1 Acutalibacteraceae bacterium
CTGCTGATTCGACGCACCGCCCCGGAAGAGCACAACGGCGGTGTCCTGTTGGGTCACGACTACGACGGGCGCATTTGTATTTCCGGTCAGTTCCACCCGAACAAGATCCTTCATGTACCAATTTTCCGCGAGAACTGCCACCGTTACAACAGCCAGCAGAACGGGCAGAACGACCCGGACACGCACCTTTTTCTGATAGGCCACCCATCCGATGAAAATTACCAACAGGCAGACGATGGCCGCATACGCCGTATCGAACCAGAGCTGCGCACCCGGCCAGCCCGACACCCACACCGCCCAGCAATTGAGCAGTTTTGTCAGGCCAGCGGCACAAAATCCGGTGAGCTTCGCCGGGACACCCCACGGAAGCAGGCTCAAAACTGCCGTCACCACACCAAATTTTAAAATCGGCTCGACCAGCCAGAGAACAGCCATTCCGGACACCACCGCATACAGGCTGACGTTCATCCCCCGCAGAACCAGCACCGGGAAGGTCGCCAGCGAAGCGCAAAGCGTGATGCAGAGTGCATCCAGAAACTTTTCTCCGCCCTTTCGCATCGACCACCGGAAGCCGGAATGTCGTTTGACCTGCTTTTTCTGGGTTTTGGCAAGCCGCCGAAAGACCGCACTGCCCGCCAGCGTTCCCAGAACTGCCGCAAAGGACAGCTGAAAGCCCACATCACAGGCGGCGTAACTGTTCGGCGCGGTCATGAGCAGGCCAGCCACCGCAAGAGAGGTCAGAGCATCGGAGGGCGACATCGTCCAGACTCCCAGCGCATGTATCCAGACCGCCGTCGCCGCACGAAGGACAGACGGCGTGAACCCGGTCAGTCCCACCATCAGCAGGGCGAACAACGCCTGCACCACTGCGGCGGCCTTCCGTCTCCAATGACTGCGCTCCTTCCGCCTTGCTTTCGTGGGGTCGTCGTCCAATTCCTGTGGAAAGCTGAAATACATTCCTCCGCACAAAATCGAGACGTGCATTCCGCTGACGACCAACACATGGGACAAACCCGCCGTACGATAGGCCGACTTAAGTTTACTGGAAATTATGCTCCGGTCGCCGACGACCATCGCCGTGAGGACGCCGCCCGTATCGTTCCAGAACTTTGGAACAGCTACCTGCAATCCCCCGCTCAGATGCTTTTGCAGGCGGTGCGTCCGGGCGCGGAACGTCCCGCTCTGCCCCAAAACCTTGAACTCCGCGAGATATTCCCCGGTGAATGCCACCCCGTCCGCATACGCTTCGAGCTGTTCTTCCCGGGTCGGCACGTCCAGCCAGAACCGCCCTGAAATTTCATCGCCTGCTTCACAGCTTGGCAGGTCGGCACAGGTAAACCGGAACACCGACCCGGGCGATTCACCCTTCACCGTCTCGACCCGCAGAACTGCCTTGACATTTCCGGCGTGATAGGACGCAGAAACGCTTTCGACCTCTGCGGTCAGGACAAGATTTCGCCCGGCATACTGTGTTTGGAGCTGTTCGAGGTTCTGCCGGGTCAGCATCGTACAGCCCAGTCCGGCCAACGCGCCCAGCAGCAGACAGACTCCATAACCCCGGGTCTGTTTCCCGAACAGAAGCCAGAGCACGCCCGCAACAAAAAATGCCGCAAACGGCAGCATAAGCCCCATTTGCGGCAAAAAGGCGCAGACAAGCTCAAGCCCCAGCGCACCGGCGCAGAAGAGGCAGAGCGGACGACGCATATTCAGTTAGTGCAGGAACAGGGGCAGCGGCTCAAGGAAGATGATATCCTTGCGCTCTGCTGCGTCACCCTCGGCCAGAACAGCTGCCTGACCGACGATCTCGCACTGGGTCTGCTCGGCCAGAGCATCCAGAGCCTTGAGCGAACCGCCCGTGGAGATAACATCGTCCACGACCAGAACACGCTTGCCGCTCATCTTGTCCAGCTCCTTACGGTCGATGACGAGCTTCTGTTTGCCAGCGGTGGTGATGGACTGATCCTCGACGACGACCGGGTCGCTCATATAGAGCTTGACGCCCTTGCGTGCGCAGACATAGGGCTTGCCGCTCTGACGGCTCATCTCGTGTGCCAGAGGGATTCCCTTGGCCTCAGCGGTCAGCAGGATGTCGAAATCTGGGCACTTCTTGAGCAGTTCTGCCGCAGCAGCGACGGTCAGCTCACTGTCGCCCAGCATGATGAAGGCCGCAATGTCCATGTGGTCGTTCACCTTGCAGATCGTCAGCTCACGGGTCAGACCCGCAACATTCAGGGTATACGTTGCCATAACAAATTTCCCTTTCTTTTTTCGTTTTTATCAGACGGGCAGCTTCTCGCCGCCAAGAACATGGAAATGCAGGTGCTTCACGGTCTGGCCTGCGTCCTCGCCCACATTGGAGATGACGCGGTAGCCGTTCTCGAGGCCGGTCTCCTTCGCCAGCTTCGCGATGACCGCGAACACATGACCCAGCAG
>CAVJGY010000260.1:0-2430 GCA_963648915.1 Acutalibacteraceae bacterium
TCACTTTGTGACATCTCTCCCCAGCTGGGGAGAGTCTTTCCTCAAGGGGAAGCCTATATTGCTCTCACTTTACGTTTTATATAGATATATAGAAAGGACTTATTTTGAGCGAACTTTACGATATTTTAGTTGAAACTCCCCCGACGAAGGTGATTCTCCTCGCCCTCGATCAGGGGCTTTGGGACTGTGAGCGCAGTCTCGCGGAGCTTTCCGCACTGTGCGAGGCCAACCACATGGAGGCCGTCGCGCAGGTCACCCAGAAGCGTTCCACCCCGGAAACGGGCATCGTCCTCGGCAGCGGCAAGCTGGAAGAGGCACATCTCGCCGCCGAAACGCTGGGCGCAGAGTGTGCTGTCTTTGACGGTGAGCTGACCGGAAGCCAGATCCGCAACATCTCCACCGCGCTGGGCGGCATGGAGGTCATCGACCGCACCATGCTCATCCTCGAAATTTTCCGAAGCCGTGCCGTCACCAACGAGGGCAAGCTTCAGACCGAACTCGCCCTTCTGCGGTACCGCCTGCCCCGTCTGCAGGGTATGGGCGAAAGCCTAAGCCGTCAGGGTGGCGGTGGTGGTGGTGGCGGTGGTGCACGCCGTGGTGCGGGCGAGACCAAGCTGGAGCTTGACCGCCGTCACGTTCACGCCCGCATCGACGCCCTCGCTGAAAAGCTGGCCGAGATGGAGAAACGCCGGGGCGAAAGCCGGAAGGCCCGCGCCAAAACCGGAATGCCCGTCGTCAGCTTGGTGGGTTACACCAACGTCGGCAAATCCAGCCTGATGAACGCCCTCTGCGGCCCAAGCGTCGCCGAGGCCGACATGCTGTTCGCGACCCTCGACCCGACCAGCCGAAAGCTCGTCCTGCCCAGCGGCATGGCGGTGCTTCTGGTGGACACGGTCGGTTTTGTCTCCCGTCTGCCCCACAATCTGGTCGAAGCGTTCAAATCCACCTTGGAGGAAGCGGCATGGTCGGACGTTATCGTCCGGGTGGCCGACGCAGGCGACGAGCAGCGGGAAGAGCAGCTGGCCGTCACCGACGAGGTCCTTGACGGCCTCGACTGCGCCGACATCCCCCGTCTGACCGTTTACAACAAGTGCGACAAGCCCGGTGCGCTGTCCTTCGACCCGGACATCCTGCTCACCAGTGCCAAGACGGGCTACGGTCTGGACAAGCTGCTTCAGAAGCTCGACGAGACGCTGAGTGACCGCGTTCACACCATCCGCGTCCTGCTCCCCTACGACAAGCTGGGTCTGGCCGCTCCCATGCGGGAACGCGGCAGTGTGCAGGTCGAGGAGTACCGCGAGGACGGTCTGTACCTCGAAGGCATCGTCAAAACTGAGGACTTGCACTGCTTCGAGGGCTATCTCTTCTAACAAAACTTATCGAAATTTTCTTCGTTGATTTATCCAAAACTTCCTTTGATTTTTTAGGCAGGATTCCTTATAATAAAAACAATAACGAGTGGCGTAACTGCGTAAATCCGGTTATCGCCCCTCGTTATTTTTTTATGCCTATTTTTCAGAATCATAGGAGGTTTCACCCACCATGCAGAACCGACCCCAGAATAAAATGGCTGTTCAGCCTATCCCCTCGCTGATGTTTCAAATCGGCCTTCCCATCGTTCTTTCGATGATCTTGCAGGCCGCGTACAATGTCGTCGACAGTGCCTATCTTGCCCGGATGTCCTCCGGCGGCGAAGATGCCCTGACCGCCCTCAGCCTTGCATTCCCCGTTCAGCTTTTCATGGTCGCTGTTGCCATTGGCACAGGCGTCGGCACGAACGCCCTTCTCGCAAAACTGCTGGGTCTGGGCGACCGGGAATCCGCCAACCGCACCGCCGGCAATGCACAGTTCCTCGGCATTGTGATCTCTCTCGTCTTTATGCTGTTCGCGCTGGTCGGCGTTCGTCCCTATGTCTATTCCCAGAGCGCAGGCGGAAGCATCAGCATCGACGTGCTGGAATCCGCCATCGACTATCTGCACATCTGTTGTGGATTTCCTTTCGGCATCGTGCTCTTCTCGGTCTATGAAAAGATGCTTCAGGCCACAGGCCGTTCCCTCTATTCGACCATCGCCCAGATTACGGGTGCAGTCGTGAACATCATTCTCGACCCGTTCCTGATTTACGGCTGGTGCGGCCTGCCCCAGCTGGGCGTTC
Organism: Acutalibacteraceae bacterium; assembly: GCA_963648915.1. Taxonomy (GTDB): domain Bacteria; phylum Bacillota; class Clostridia; order Oscillospirales; family Ruminococcaceae; genus Faecalibacterium. Next base: position 2,156 of record CAVJGY010000260.1, read on the forward strand.
GCGGTGCTGCATGGGCGACCGTTATCGGTCAGGTCGTCTCCGCCGGGCTGGGTCTGCTCTTCCATCTCAAGTTAGATGTGGAGATTGAGAACAAGCTTTCCTACTTCAAGCCCAGCCGCCGCACCATCCTCGGCATCTACTCCATCGGTCTGCCCGCCATCATCTCGCAGGCTCTTCTGACCGTCATGACCTATTCTCTCAACCTTATTCTTGGCGGAATGCCGCAGGTCGGTCAGAATGCCGTCACGGTCTACGGACTCTACTATAAAATTCAG
>CAVJGY010000261.1:0-1745 GCA_963648915.1 Acutalibacteraceae bacterium
GTCCTGACCCAGAAAAACGACCTTGTCGGTACGGTGCGCCGGATCGAGGGCCGTCTCAAGTTCGTTCCGGACGACTGCCCGGCGATCTCGATGCAGCTGATGCGCGACTGCGAGGGCGGCGCGAAGGACGGCGACAAGGTGGCCGTTGAAATTCTGCTGCGCGGCAACCGTCAGGAGGACCACCGCGTCGGCGTTGCGATGCGGTTCGGCAGCTCGGACGAGGCAAAACGCTGCGCAAAGGCTCTGCTCTACGCAAAGGACATCCGCACCCGTTTCCCCGAGAAAGTCCGCGACGAGGCGAAGAAGTTCGAGGACATCACCATTGCGGAGTCCGATATGGAGGGCCGCATGGACTTGCGTGCCCTGCCGATCTTCACCATCGACAGTGCCGAGACGAAGGACATCGACGACGCCATCAGCCTGACCCGCACCTCTGAGGGCGGCTTTGAGCTGGGCGTTCACATCGCCGACGTTTCCAACTACGTCAAGCCCGGTACAGAGCTGGACGACGAGGCATTCAACCGCGCCACCAGCGTCTACTATGCCGATCAGGTCGTTCCGATGCTGCCCAAGGCACTGTCCAACGGCATCTGCAGCCTGAACGAGAAGGAAGTCCGTCTGGCGTTCTCCTGTCTGATGCGTCTGGACAAGGACGGCAATCTGACCGATTACCGCTTTGTCAAGTCGGTCATCTGCAGCCGCGTCAAGGGCGTTTACTCGGAGATCAACGCGCTGCTGGCTGGCACGGCCGATGCAGAGATTCAGGCCAAGTACGCCGAAGTCCTCGACCAGCTGCCCGCCATGAAGGAGCTGTACGGCCATCGTGCCCGCCTGCGCAAGGAGCGCGGCTGTATGGACATCGAGAGCGGTGAGGTCAAGCTCATCCTCGACGAGGACGGCCACTGCATCGATGTCAAGAAGCGCACCTCCGGCGAGAGCGAATCCATGATCGAGGAGTTCATGCTGCTGGCAAACCAGTGCGCCGCACACTTTGCCCGCGTGAAGCAGATCCCGTTCGTCTACCGTGTCCACGAAGAGCCGAACGCCGAGAAGCTGGAGCGTCTGCACGCCCTGCTGCAGGCCTGCGGTATTAACGACCACTTCGCAAAGGAAGTTCCCACCCCGAAGGAGCTGAGCGCGATTCTGGAGGGTGTGCGCGGCACGCCGTATGAGCAGATCATCAACACCGGTATGCTCCGCTGCATGTCCAAGGCTCTCTATGAGGAGAAGCCCAAGGGACACTACGGTCTGGTGCTCAAGGACTACGCTCACTTCACCAGCCCCATCCGCCGTTACCCCGACCTCGCCATCCATCGTATCATGACCGATGTGCTCAAGGGAATGGACAAGGAGACCACCATCCTCAAGTATACCGACTTCGCAGAGAAGGCCAGCAAGCAGTCCAGCGAGCGGGAAGTCATCGCGATGCAAATCGAGCGCAAAGCCGAGGACTGCTACAAGGCAGAGTATGCCCGTCGTCACCTCGGCGAGTGCTATGAGGGCACGATCTCGGGCGTGACCCAGCGCGGTCTCTTCATCGAGCTGGAAAACGGCGTCGAGGGCTTTGTCCCGGCATCCAGCCTGACCCCCTCCGGCACCATCCTGACCGAGGGCGTCCGTCTGGCCGACCCCGTTTCGGGCAAGAGCTGGTCTCTGGGCGACAGCATGATGATCACCATCGTCCGTGCGGACGTCAACCTCGGCAAGATCGACTTCGAGGTCGCACCTGCCGCAAAGCAGTAAGA
>CAVJGY010000261.1:1779-2429 GCA_963648915.1 Acutalibacteraceae bacterium
AGTAAGAGGTGAGCGACATGTCGATTCGTCACGCAGAGCTGGCCGACCTTGACCGTCTGGCCGACATCGAGGCCGCAGGCTATCCGCCCGCCGAGGGTGCGTCCAAGGAGAGCATCCGTGGACGGCTGAGCGTCTACCCGGACTATTTCTGGGTCCTCGAGCGGGAAGGGGTCATCTGTGCCTTCGTCAATGGCTTCGTTACAAATCAGGCTGACCTGACCGATGAAATGTACGATGACCCCAAGCTCCACGACCCCAACGGGGCGTGGCAGATGATCTTCAGCGTCGTCACTGCACCTGAGGCTCGGCACACGGGCTGTGCGTCCGAGCTGCTCCGTCAGGTGACAGCAGACGCCAAGGCCGCCGGACGGAAGGGTGTCGTCCTGACCTGCAAGGAACGGCTCATCGGCTTCTATGCACAGTTCGGCTTTGTGGATGAGGGTGTTTCCGGCTCGACCCACGGCGATGTCGTCTGGCATCAGATGCGGTTAGTGTTTTAACCTCTCAGTCGCTTCGCGCCAGCTCTCCTAATAGGAGAGCCTTTGGCAATTAAATAAAGCTTTGCGGTAGTAACAATAGGCTTCCCCTTGAGGGGAAGCTGTCGAACGAAGTGAGACTGATGAGGTGGAAGCCTGAAGAACAAATCGATT
>CAVJGY010000262.1:0-2425 GCA_963648915.1 Acutalibacteraceae bacterium
CGCCTACTTCATCGCCCGTCCCGGCTGTGTTCTGGTGGACGCCGACTACAGCCAAATTGAATTGCGCATCCTCGCCCACATCACCGGAGACGAGCACATGCAGCAGGCGTTCCGGAACGGTGAGGATATCCACCGCAGCACCGCCGCAAAAATTTACAACCTGCCCGTCGAGGACGTGACGCCCCGTCTGCGCTCCTCGGCAAAAGCCATCAACTTCGGCATCATGTACGGCAAGGGCGCGTACAGCCTTTCCAAGGACATCGGCGTAACGGTCAAGGAAGCTGACGCTTTCCTGAAAAACTATCTCGCCGCCTTCCCGAAGGTCAGCGGCTACATGGACAAGACCATCGCTGACGCCAAGGAATGCGGTTATGTATCCACCCTGTTCGGCCGTCGCCGTGCTCTGCCCGAGCTGGCAAGCTCGAACCGGAACATCCGCGCCAGCGGTGAACGCATGGCACGCAATCCCCCCATTCAGGGCACTGCCGCCGACGTCATCAAGCTGGCAATGGTTCGGGTCTGGCGTCGTCTGCGGGATGAACAGCTGGAAAGCCGCCTCATCCTGACCGTCCACGACGAGCTCATCGTCGAAGCACCCGAGGCAGAGGCAGAAAAGGCCGCGGCCATCCTGCGGGAAGAGATGGAAGGCTGTGTGCAGTACGCCGTTCCCCTGAGCACCGAAGTCCACGAGGGCAAAAACTGGCTGGAGGCCCATTAAATCATGATCATTTTAGGAATCGAATCTACCTGCGACGAGACCGCCGCATCTCTGGTGGAGGATGGCCGTCACCTTCTGAGCAACGTCATCTCCACCAGCGTCAAGGAACAGGCACTTTACGGCGGTGTCGTTCCGGAGATCGCAAGCCGCCGTCACTGTGAATTCATCAGCGCGACCGTCAAGAAAGCCCTGCTCGATGTAGGCAAGACCATCGACGATGTGGACGCAGTCGCCGTCACCTTTGCGCCGGGCCTCATTGGTGCGGTGCTGGTCGGCGTGAACTTTGCAAAAGGTCTTGCGTACTCGGCCAACAAGCCGCTCGTTCCGGTGCATCACCTGCGCGGCCACATCGCCGCTCTCTACCTGACCCATCCGGAGCTGAAGCCGCCCTTCCTCTGTCTGGTCGCGTCGGGCGGACACAGCCACATCGTGGAGGTGCAGGACTACACCCATTATCACATCCTCGGCCACACCGTCGACGATGCGGCCGGCGAAGCCTTTGATAAGGTCGCCCGCACGCTGGGTCTGCCCTATCCGGGCGGTCCGAGCGTCGCCAACGCCGCCAAGTCCGGCAACCCGAAAGCCTACCGCCTGCCCGTCCCCCATGTGGACGGCAAGTACAACGTCAGCTTCTCCGGCCTGAAGACCGCCGTCCTGAACGAGGTGAATCAGGCGCAGATGAAGGGCACGGAGGTCAATGTTCCCGACCTCGCTGCAAGCTTTCAGGAGCGCATTGCGGGCATCCTCGCCGAAAAGCTCCTGCTTGCCGCCGCTGACACGGGCGCAAAGCAGGTCTGTCTTGCGGGCGGCGTTGCGGCCAATGGCCGTCTCCGCCAACTCGTCAACGACGGCGCACAGAAGCTCGGCGCAAAGGTCTACCTGCCGGAGCTGAAATTCTGCGGCGACAACGGCGCAATGATCGCCGCACAGGGCTATTATCAGTACATCGCCGGACATACCGCCGGCCTCGACCTCAATGGCCTGCCGACCCTGCCGATCGACTACGAATAACTGACTTTGAACTTCTTGAAAGAGTGTGATGCTTCATGTGCAAAAAGGAATCCACTTCCGTCTCTCCGGAAACTAAATCGGAACATTCCGGTTCAGAGATCGCTGGCTCAGTCAATGCGGCAGAAAATGCGGCGGCCAGCCAGACCCAGATGGACAAGTTTCAGGCAGAACAAGGTCATGGATATGCTGCGGAGCAGGCAAACAACCTGTATGATATCCTGAATGGCAAGGATGCCGCCATCGTAGGCGGTGATAACGCAAAAGATGGCGCAGACCGACGGATCGACGGCACGCTTATCCAGACCAAATACTGCCATAATGCCTCCGCTTCGGTGCAGGCAGCATTTCGGGATGGACAATATCGCTACCTCGACCCGAATGGCACACCTATGCAGCTGGAAGTCCCATCCGACCAGTACGAGGACGCTGTTCGGCTGATGCAGAAACGAATCGAAGCCGGACAAGTTCCCGGCGTAACTGACCCCAACGACGCAAAATCCCTTGTCCGGCGCGGCAGCTTTACATACCGACAGGCTATCAATCTGACAAAGTTCGGAACGATTGAATCTCTTACATACGATGCCACAAACGGTACGGTCGTTGCAGCGAATGCGTTCGGTATCACAGCAGCACTGACCTTTGCACAACATCTTTGGCGAGGTGACCCTCCCGAAGTCGCAATTGAATATGCAGCCT
>CAVJGY010000263.1:0-2421 GCA_963648915.1 Acutalibacteraceae bacterium
TATCAAAGGTGATGCAGACGGAATCCAGCGTATCGGCGGCGAAGCCCATGCTTTCCAGCATACCGCGCAGGATGCGGCGGTCGTTGATGTTGACGGTGAAGCCCGTGAAGCCGATGTTCAGCAGTGCGCGGGTAGTGACGTCGATCAGCTCGACCTCCGCATTGGGAGAGGAATCGCCCAGAATGTCGATATCGCACTGGACGAACTCGCGGAAACGGCCCTTCTGAGGACGCTCGGCACGGAACACGCGGTCGGTCTGGATGACCTTGAAGGGGGTGGGCAGCTTCTCCTTGTTGGCCGCATAGTAGCGGGACAGAGGCAGGGTCAGGTCATAGCGCAGACCCATGTCGGACAGCTGTTTGGGGTCGTTGGTGTTGAGGGCAGCGGTCAGCTTATCGCCGCGCTTGAGCACCTTGAAGATGAGGTTCAGGTTGTCGCCGCCATCGGACTTGTCGAGGTTCTCCATGTCCTCGAGCATCGGGGTCGAGATGCGCTCGAAGCCGGAAGCGCGGTAAGTCTCCAGAATCTTTCCCTGAATATAATCGCGGAGGCTCTGCTCTGCGGGCAGAAGGTCGCGCATACCTTTCAATGCTTGTGTTTTCATATTTATAATTCCTCTCTAAAAAACTCAAATATATAACTAATTATAAAGAAACCTGCTGATTTGTCAATCAAAAAGGGCACACTATCCGCTGAGGTGAAATGAAAATGCAGCAATTTACGGCAAAACACCCGTGGACGATCCTGATCGCGGGTGCGGCCATCCAAATCCTGACCGGGCTTCCCGCCGCATGGGGGGTCTTCCAGCAGCCCGTCATCGACGAGTACGGCCTGTCCGAGCAGGGGGCAGGCTATGCGTTCGCCATCCTCATCGCGGCGTTCGGCATCGGCTGTGTCATCGGCGGATTTCTGCAAGACCAGCGCGGGCCGAGGGTGGCCGCACTCTGGGGGACGACTCTGCTCTGCGGCGGATTCTTTGCGGCGGCTCTCCTTCCCCGCGAATCGGGCGGGGTGTTTTTCGGAGCGTTCAGCATCCCCGCCGGGCTGGGAACAGCCTTTCTCTACCCGTCCATCCAGTCCTGCGCCCAGAAATGGTACAAGGGGCGGAAGGGGCTTGCAACGGGCGTCATCGGCGGCGCCGTCGGACTTTCCGGCGCGTTCCTGACCGTATTCGTCCGCCTGGCGTTGAAGGGCTTCGGCCCGGTGCAGGGCATCCGGGGTGCGTTCTGGGCGTTGGGACTGCTGACTCTTCCCGTCTGTCTGGTCGGCAGTCTGCTGCTTGCCGACCCGCCGCCCGAAAAGTCCAAGCCCGACGAGCAGGGGCGGCAGAAAACCGCACCGCCGCTGGACCTTTCGCCGTGGCAGATGCTCAAGACCCAGCAATACTGGCTCTGCGCCGGGGCGGTCTGCTTTTCGACTCCGGCCGTTCTGCTGTTCAGCCCCATCATCCTGAAACTGGGGATGGAGCGGGGCTTGGACGAGACGTCCGCGCTCTGGTCCATCGTACTGGGAAGTGTCGGCAGTGCCGCCGGGCGGCTGCTGATGCCGATGCTGAGCGATAGAATCGGGCGCAGGCCGACCGACCTGTTATTGTTCGGTGCATCGCTGATTCTTTCAATCATCTTTTTGTTTGCGCAGGGCTGGGCGGTGGTGGCTGTCTACGCCGGGCTGACCTTTTGTTATTCGGCACTGGCGGCTGTTCTGCCTGCATTCTCGACCGACCTATTCGGCTTTCCTCATGCAGGCGTCAATTACGGCTTCCTCGCCCTCGGGCAGAGCGTCGGCAGTTTGTTTTTCCCGTTCGCGGCGAATCTGTTGAACCTCGAGCAGGGGCGGCATTGGCTGGCAATTGCCGGAGCTGTCGCCGGGTTCGCGTCCATCTGGGCGGTCAGGCCGATCGAACCCGAACGTGCACCCCGCCCCAATTAAAAGATCCCATTTTTTACCCGCTCTCCGCAAAATTGACAAAAAGCTGACAAACCGGGCAGTTTTTGCAGTGATTCCGACAGTTAGTTTCGTCTTACCGTCAAAAAGATTGCGAATTTTTTGTCAGAAACATCTTGCAAATTCCGCCAAGGTTCTCTATAATAAAATCATGCGTGGTAGTACCGGGAGGGGCACTGAAAGAGAGCAGTGCGGCCCGGTCGATGCAAAACGGCGGAACAGCCCCTTTCCCGTGTTGGCACGGAGGGCGTTTTCTGCCGTCAAGCAACAAATTGTCAAAAGGAGAGTATGATTATGACCTATTCGCAGCAAGTACAGAATATGTGCCCGATCACCAAAGGTCCTAAGCATGGTCCGGCTCCCATCCCCGAAGAGGGCGCATGGGTCAAGGCTTATGAAGTGAAGGACATCAGCGGCTACACCCACGGTGTTGGCTGGTGTGCTCCTCAGCAGGGCTGCTGCAAGCTGTCTCTGAAC
>CAVJGY010000264.1:0-2405 GCA_963648915.1 Acutalibacteraceae bacterium
CCGCTCATAGCAGATGCAGGGGTATTTCATCTTCAGGCTCGTCGGGGGCTGGTAGTAGACGTTCTCCGCACCGCACCGTGCCTTCACGATGCTCCGCAGGGTCTTGTCCAGTTCCAGCCTCGGGTCGCGCTGCTTATCCGCCACAGTACAGCCCTCCCAGCGTCAGGATGAGCCTCGGATAGCTCACCTTTACATCCGTGATCCTCCACTTTCCGCCATACAGCGTCGCGTATCGCATGGAGTGGAAATGCTCCTGCGCAAATGGGTCGGCCACGATGCTCAGCTGGTTCGACAGGGTGATGTCGTCGTTCACCTTGTCGCCGGACACCATGCGGCGGTTGTTTTCCAGCAGGTCGCCGTAAAAATCACGCTCTGTCAGCTTTTCTTCGTATACGCTCGGCTCGGTCTCCACCGTTTCGGCAAATCCGATCCGTCCAAACCATTTACTCATCCTTCACACTCCATTTTGATTTTTCAGCCAAGCCTCGTTCTGTCCAGCTCGGCTATGCCTAAGACGGCTTCGCTTCAGCCTGCTTCCTCGCTGGCCGTCCACGTCTTGGTCTCCGCGCCCACGGTCGTCACGCCGTCTGCGCCGCAGGACACGGGCTTCAGCTGGGTCTCGCCGTCCATGATGAGCAGCGCGCCCTTCAGGAACGCGTCGGTCAGCTCCGCCAGCTTGACGGTCTTTTTGCCCTCCTTGTCGGCGTACAGCTTGCCGGCCTTGCCGTATACGATGTAGCTGCGGACATGCAGGTCGCCTGCGTTTTCATACAGTTTTTCCATCTTGCTTACCTCCTTAGGTCGTTATCAGACTGCCTTCGCCGAGTTCTGCTGGTCCATCTCGATCACCATCGCGCCAAAGGGAACGGTCATTGCGCCGGAGCAGCGGGTCTCGATCAGGTAGATCATCTGGTTGTAGTCGATGTTGAAGTCATCGAACAGGCTCACCGCACCGCCCTTGTCTGCGCCGACGGTGTAGTCAGCCAGATTGACGATGATGCCCAGCATGTCGCCGCCCTTTGCACCCTTGCGGCCCTCCATGCGGGGCACGGTCACGATCTTCTTCACGCGCAGCTTGCGGGCCAGCGATGCCTCGTCGTAGATGGTGCGGCCGTTGTTGTCCTCGAGCAGCAGCATGTCGGTCAGAACATCGTCGGTGGTGTAGAAGGTCGGGTTGCCCGTGCCCTTGTAGTTCTTGCGCGCCTTGATGATCGCGCGGATGGTGGCCTTCGCCTTTGCGTTCTCATCGGCGTTCGCGCCGGGCTGAACGACGACCTTGATGCTGTAGAAGTCGTCATCGTAGGCGATGGGGCGGATGTTCAGCTCGTTGATCTTGTCCTCGCTGGAGGCGTCGCGGCCGTCGCTGATGAGGAAGGCCATCGCCAGTTCCTCATTCAGCTTGACGCGCTGCTCCTTCTTGACAAAGACAACGACATCACAGCCCGCCAGATCGACCACATCGTCACGGTCGAAACGCTGCTTCTTGTAAACGGTGGTCGGGGTGGTGGTGCGCTTGAGCAGCGGGAACACCTGCTCCTTCTTGTAGTTGCCCTTGATGTAGCCCTTGGCGCGTGCCTCGTCCTCGGTCAGGTCTGCGAACATCACCTTGACGCGGCTGAACGGAACGTGATGGACGCTGCTCATAACGTCGTCGACCCAAGTCTGGTCGCGGTCGATGATGCGCGGGGTCGGGTCGAGGTTGTGGTCCTCGGGGAACAGGTAGTCCAGATTGTCGATGCTGTGTGCCAGCTCGTCCATGCTGTAGCCTGCGTCGATAAACGCATCCCGCAGCGTGCCGTGCTTGCTGGCGGTCTGGATGATGCTGTCGATCTCGTCCATGCTGTGCATCAGGATGTCACCGCCGCCTTCACCGTCGAATACATTGTGCTTCACTTCGTCATCCTCCTCGTCGTAGTCCTCGTCGTCATAGTCCTCTTCGTCGTCGTAGTCGTCCTCACCGCCGTTCTCCAGTGCCAGACCGACCAGTGCATTACAGGCTTCCTGCTGCTCCGGGGTCATGCTGTTGTAAACGTCCTCGAGGGTCTTGCCGTTCTCTGCCATTTCGTCGTCCTCCTCATGGTCGTCCGGGTCGATGCCGTGCTTCAGGCTCAGACCCGGGTCATTATAAATGTAAGCCTCGCCGCCGTCATAGTCCTCGTCCAGACTGTGCTTCACCACTTCGTCGATCAGCGCGCCCGGGTTGCACCCTGCCAGCACGAGGCTCACTTCCTTGATGCAGCCGTGCATGACGGTCTGCCCTGCCTTTCTCAGGCCGTTTGCAAAGATGGAAAAGGCGTTCAGGTCGCCGTTCTCCACGCAGGCCTTTGCGGTCCTGCCGGCCGGGGTGTCGTTGAACTTCGCATATGCGTATACGCCGCCCTTCCGGTTCTCCAGCAGACAGTGGC
>CAVJGY010000265.1:0-2401 GCA_963648915.1 Acutalibacteraceae bacterium
CAGCAGCAGCTCGACCTCGGTCGGGAGTGCGTCCTCCGGCTTTTCGGGGTTGAGCAGATTCTCGCAGAAGTGCTCTTTTCGCATCTGCGCCTTTGCCATGAACTCGGCGTTGCCGCCCAGCATGATGTCCGTACCACGGCCTGCCATGTTGGTGGCGATGGTGATCGCGCCCTTCTTGCCGGCCTGCGCGACGATCTCAGCCTCACGCTCGTGGTTCTTTGCGTTCAGGACATTGAAATCGCGGGTGTACTTCTGGAGCATCTTTGCCAACAGCTCACTCTTCTCGACGCTGACCGTACCGACCAGAACCGGCTGGCCATTTTTGTGGCACTCCAAAACCTGCTGAATGACGGCGTTGTACTTGCCGTTGATGGTCTTGTAGATGGCGTCCGGGTAGTCCTTGCGGACATTCGGGCGGTTGGTGGGGACGGTGACGATGTTCAGGCCGTAAATTTCGGTGAACTCGGTCGCCTCAGTCTTAGCCGTACCGGTCATACCGGACAGCTTCTTGTACATGCGGAAATAGTTCTGGAAGGTGATGGTCGCGAGGGTCTTGCTCTCGGCGGCGATTTTGACGCCCTCTTTTGCTTCGATGGCCTGATGCAGACCCTCGTTATAGCGGCGGCCGATCATCAGACGACCCGTGAACTCGTCAACGATGATGACCTGACCGTCCTTGACAACGTAGTCGATGTCCTTCTGCATGACGCCATAGGCTTTGATGGCCTGGTCGATGTGGTGGGCGAGAGTCATGTTCTCGGTAGCGGCAAGGTTGTCGATGTGGAAGTAGGCCTCGGCCTTCTTGATGCCGTTTGCGGTCAGGGTGCAGGTCTTGTGCTTCTCGTCGACGACGTAATCGCCGTCGGTCTGCTCGTCGGTCTCGACTTTATCTTCCAGCTCGACGACGACGCTCTTGCGCAGGGTGCGGACAAAGCGGTCGACCTGCGTGTACAGGCTGGAGGAATCCTCGCCGCGTCCGGAAATGATAAGAGGGGTGCGGGCTTCATCAATCAGGATGGAGTCGACCTCATCGACGATGGCGTAGACATGACCGCGCTGAACCATGTTGTCCTTGTAGGTCACCATGTTGTCGCGCAGATAGTCGAAGCCGAATTCGTTGTTCGTGCCGTAGGTGATGTCTGCCTGATATGCCCGGCGGCGTGCGTCGCCGTCCATGCCCTGCACGATCAGGCCGACCGACAGACCCAGCCAGCGGTAGAGCTTGCCCATCCACTCGCTGTCGCGCTTGGCAAGGTAATCGTTGACGGTGACGATGTGGACACCCTCGCCCGTCAGAGCGTTCAGATAGGCGGGCAGAGTTGCGACCAGCGTTTTACCTTCACCGGTCTGCATCTCGGCAATTGCACCGCGATGCAGGGCGATGCCGCCCGTGACCTGGACCGGGAAATGCTTCATGCCGAGCACACGCCAAGCTGCCTCGCGGCAGACGGCAAAGGCGTCGGGCAGGATGCTGTCCAGCGTTGCGCCGTCGGCCAATTTCTGCTGGAAGGCTGGGGTCTGTGCCTGCAGCTCTGCATCCGACATGGCCTGATACTTGGACTCAAGGGCAAGCACCTGTTTGGTAATGGGATTGATCTTTTTCAGCTCTCGGTCCGAAAAGCTGCCGAAGATTCTTTCAGCAAGGGACATTCAATTACACCTCATCTATTCAAATTGTGGGCAAAGACCGCCCGGACGTAAAAACACAAATACATCTATATGATACACCAAAGCGCAAAACGCGTCAAACCCGCAGGATGATTTTAACCCGGATTTGGATGAATTTTCTGTAAAATCGTGCGGAAGAAATGAAAAAACGGTTAAGAAATGAAAAAGCTGCCGCAAAAAGCGACAGCTGATAAAGAAAAACGATTTATTCCCAAAGGCCGAGCAACTGGGGAAGAGCCATTTGGGACAACGCCGGGCGGCCTGCTCGATCAGGCGGCGCGGCGGTCAGGAATGCCGGAAAATCAGGCCGTGACAAAGACCTTGCGGAGGGCGGTGTTCGACTCGATGATCTTGACGAGCAGAACGCCGAGAACGGTGCAGCTGATGACCTCACCGATGCCGACGGAGATGCCGTTGCTGATGCAGGCTACCCAGAGCGGAGCGGAAGAGGACGGGTCAGGGAAGAGGACGGCGATCTCGATGCCGATGATGACGGCATTGAAGAGCACGGGGGGCAGAGAGGCCGCGATCGCCAGACCCTTGAAGCGGATGTTGCGCAGCTTGTAGGTCACAACGCAGGCCAGCAGGGTCGCCAGCGTGCCGAAGATGACGTCTACGATGGTCGAGCCGAGCAGGTTTGCGAGGAAGCAGCCCAGCACAACGCCTGCAATGTACTCGGCACCGAACACGGGCAGCAGGCAGAGAGCCTCGGCCACACGCACCTGAACTGCGC
>CAVJGY010000266.1:0-2400 GCA_963648915.1 Acutalibacteraceae bacterium
CTACCGAGGGGCTTCTTTTTAGTGTTTGCTGTTCTTGTTGTCCATCAGGTCACAAATCCATTTGCATAGAAAGTACGCCGCAACTTGGGCGATGATGGATCTGAGGATTTCATATGCTCCACCCACCGGAATCACCTCCTTCCGGTTACATATGGAGCTACCCAGCAAACACTTTTAATAGTATAACATGGAAATCGACACAACGCAACAGATTCCGACCTCCTGCGGCCGCTGAAAAAGCAACGCCGCAGGATTTTTTATTTTACCCTTGACATCCCCGTATCTACTGTATATACTGTACATGTACAGACTGTGCACTCATCTCACGAGGAGACTGACTATGAACCTATTCATCGACAACAAAAGCGGCGCGCCGATCTACGAGCAGCTCTACGACCAGATCAAGAGCCAGATCTTGAGCGGCGCACTCCAGACCGACGAGGCTCTGCCCTCCATCCGGGGGCTGGCGCGGGACCTGCGCATCAGCGTCATCACGACCAAGCGCGCCTACGACGAGCTGGAGAAGGAAGGCTTTTTATACGCAGTACCGTCAAAAGGCTTCTTCGTCGCCGCAAAGAACACCGAGCTTCTGCGGGAGGAGAACCTCAAAAACATCGAGAGCCATCTCACCGAGGCCGTCCATCTGGCGGCGTCCTGCGGGCTGGGAAAAGAACAGCTGGCCGAGATGCTCGACCTGCTATGGGAGGACTGATTTCATGAACGCACTGGAACTTCACGGGCTGGAAAAACACTACAAAGGCTTCGACCTCGGGCCGCTCGACCTGACCGTTCCCGGCGGGACGATCTGCGGCTTGGTGGGCGAGAACGGCGCGGGCAAGAGCACCACGATGAAGCTCATTCTGGGCATCTGCGAGGGCGAGGGGCACATCTCCGTCCTCGGAAAGGACAACCACGATGCAACATTTGTCCAGACGAAAGCCGACCTCGGCGTCGTGCTGGACGACCCGGGCATCCCCCAATGTCTGACCGCCGCACAGGTGGGAAAGGTCATGGCGGGCATCTACCCGAACTGGGACGCGGCAGTCTACGCCGACCTGTGCCGGAGGTTCGCCCTGCCGGAGAAGAAGAAATTCAAGGACTACTCCCGCGGCATGAAGATGAAGCAGGGGCTTGCGGTCGCACTGTCCCACCACCCGAAGCTTCTGCTGCTGGACGAGGCCACCAGCGGGCTTGACCCGGTGGTTCGCGACGAGCTCATCGACCTGCTGTTGGATTTCGCCCGCGACGAGGAGCACGCCATCCTCATTTCGTCCCACATCGTCAGCGACTTGGAGAAGCTCTGCGACACCATCGCCTTTCTTCACAAGGGGCAGCTGCTCCTCTGCGAGGACAAGGACGCTCTGCGGGAGGAATACGCCCTCTGGCACGGCACAGCGGAGCAGCTGGCCGAGCTTGACCCGGCGGCAATCCTGCGGCGGCGGACGACTCCGTATGGCGTAGAGGCACTCGTCCGGCGGTCGGGCGTTCCGGCCGGAAGCCCTCTGTCGCCCATCGGCATTGAGGAGCTGTTCGTTCAGATGGTGAAGGGAGATGCACACGCATGAAAGGCTTATTATCAAGTACATGCTTTTACACATGCAGTCGATAAGTGGTCCTTTTCAAAAACCGCGTATATATAATGGGAAGAAACTCGGTCAAAAATATTGACTAACACACTGGTGACTAGGTAAATCGCCGCGAAAAATCAAAAAATCCCACCGAAGATGAAAGGAGCATGTGGCTCACAATCAGCTTCAATGGGATAGTTGGTTCTATTCTTTTTGCTTAAGTAAGATGCGTTGTTTCCTTTAAGTCAACGAAAATTATGCAAGCTTCATACCAAGCCATTGTCTGACTGTATCAACCGTGACACCTGCCGAGTTTGCAATAATATTCAAAGAAACTCCGTTTGCATTAAGGTTAACAGCCATTTCTTTTTTTTCTTCCAAGCGGGCTTCGTTGCGCTCTTCTTCAATTTCTTCCTTCATGAATAATTTCATAGCTTCACTCATAGCCGGATTCCTCCTTTTCATATTATCGTAAGTCACCATATTAGCAGCGTAGCTCACTGTTAGTATGGCCTTTATATTCAAGCTTTCTCCCTGTGCTGTTTCTTTACTTGCCTGCTCAAAGAATGCATTAATATCATCCTCGCTTGCGTTTCTTGATAAAATCTTAAGTCCGGCATGCTTCTGAGAATCAAGTTCTTTTGTAACTACAATTTGTGCTGGAAAAGGTTTAAGATTAGGCATCAAGTAAATACCAGGTATCGTATTCTCCACCTCTACGCCTTCTGCCACCAACATTTTAAGCAATTCTCTCGGATATGCTTCTCTAAAAATTGAAATCGTAATCTCATCTGCCGGAATCTCATTCACTGTATGTGCTGTTCCCTTGTAC
>CAVJGY010000267.1:0-2375 GCA_963648915.1 Acutalibacteraceae bacterium
GAAGCTCCGGACAACAAAAAAGACACCCCCGTCTTTCGACGAGAGTGTCTCAGTTTCAAGAATCGGAATTCAAGAAAGTACGTTCAGGGGGATCAAATTACTTGATCTCGACCTTTGCGCCAGCGTCTTCCAGCTTCTTCTTGATGTCCTCAGCCTCAGCCTTGGAAGCCTTCTCCTTGACAGCCTTGGGTGCGCCGTCAACGATAGCCTTAGCTTCCTTCAGGCCCAGACCGGTAATCTCCTTGACCAGCTTGATGACCTGCATCTTGGTTGCGCCAGCCTCAGCGAGGATGACGTCGAACTCGGTCTTCTCTTCCTCAGCGGGAGCAGCAGCACCAGCAGCAGCGGGAGCAGCAGCAACAGCGGAAACGCCGAACTCTTCGCAGTAGGTGTCGATCAGCTCTTTCAGCTCCAGAACGGTCAGGCCCTTAACGGACTCGATGATGGCAGTAATCTTCTCAGAAGCCATGGTAATAACCCTCCAATATCAATGGTTTTGTGTTTGTTTCAGTGTTTTAAGCAGCGGTCACGCGGCCATTAGGCAGCGGGCTCCTCCTGCTTGTCGGCATAAGCCTGCATTGCGACGGCCAGACCAGACAGAGTGCTGGTAAGAGCACCTGCGAACATGGACAGCATGCCTTCGCGGTTGGGCAACTTTGCGATTGCGTTGGTCTCGGCAGCGTCCATGACCTTGCCTTCCATGAAGCCAGCCTTGACGACGAACTTCTTGGACTTATCGCCATCCTGATACTTGCACAGGATGCGGGCAGCGGACATGGGGTCCTCCTCGTGAGCAAAAGCGATAGCGGTATCGCCCTTGAAGTTCTCAGCCAGACCCTCCAGAGAAGTGCCCTTGACAGCCAGACGCAGCATGGTGTTCTTCACGACCATATAATCAACGCCTGCCTCACGCAGCTCCTTACGGAGCTTGGTGTCGTTCTCGACGTTGATGCCGCCGTAAGCGACGACGCAGCCGGAAACCGCACTCTCAAACTTTGCCTTCAGATCAGCGACATAAGCCTGCTTTTCAGAAAGAATCTTTGCACTGGGCATTCGGTTTCACCTCGTTTCAAAAAACTTGTATCGAAAACCGGAGTCGGCATGAAAAAAGCCTCTTTCCCGCACTTGGTCGAGAAAGAGGCATAAAAACAACTTTTACGCACGTTTCTCGGCAGGCGGCATAGCCTTACGCTGGACTCCAGCACCTGCTGTCTCAAAAACAGCATGATTATTTTACCGCAAACGTGCGGAGTTGTCAATAGTTTTTCTGAAATTTTTCAGAAAAATCAGACACCGTACTTCAGGGTGTTGAGACGGATGCCAGGGCCCATGGTGGTGGCGATGGTTGCGCTCTTGAAGTAAGTGCCCTTAGCAGCAGCGGGCTTTGCCTTAGCGATCGCGCTCATGACAGTATCCAGGTTGGTGTACAGCTTCTCAGCACCGAAGGATGCCTTGCCGACAGGAACGTGGATGATGTTCTGCTTGTCCAGACGGTACTCGATCTTACCAGCCTTAGCCTCGGTGACAGCCTTGCCCAGATCCGGAGCAACGGTGCCAGCCTTGGGGTTCGGCATCAGACCACGGGGGCCCAGAACCTTACCAAGACGACCAACGCGGCCCATCATGTCAGGGGTGGTAACAACGACGTCGAAGTCCATGAAACCGCCAGCGATGCGTGCGATCAGCTCGTCATCACCAACGATGTCTGCGCCGGCTGCCTCAGCAGCAGCGGCAGCTGCGCCCTTAGCGATAGCGCAGACGCGGACGGTCTTGCCGGTGCCGTTGGGCAGGACGACTGCACCACGAACCTGCTGGTCAGCGTGACGGCCATCAACGCCCAGACGGACGTGCAGCTCAACGGTCTCGTCGAACTTAGCGGAAGCGGTCTTGCAGGCCAGCTCCAGAGCCTCGTTCACATCATACAGCTTAGAAAAATCGATCTGCTTCGCAGCATCGACATAGTGCTTGCCATGTTTCATTGTATATCCTCCTAAGTGGTCATGCGGGCAGTGTTATGCCCTCCCACGATTTATGTCTCAGCCCTCGACGACGACGCCCATGCTGCGGCAGGTGCCACGGACCATGCTGCATGCAGCTTCCAGAGAAGCAGCATTCAGGTCGGGCATCTTGGTCTTAGCGATCTCCTCGACCTGAGCAGCGGTCAGAGTAGCGACCTTTTCCTTGTTGGGCTTGCCGGAAGCGGTGTTGATGCCAGCGGCCTTCTTGATCAGAACGGCTGCCGGAGGAGTCTTGGTGATGAAGCTGAAGGAGCGGTCAGCGTAAACGGTGATGACGACGGGGATGACATAACCCATCTGGTTCTTGGTACGCTCGTTGAACTCCTTGGTGAACGCCATGATGTTGACGCCCTTCTG
>CAVJGY010000268.1:0-2375 GCA_963648915.1 Acutalibacteraceae bacterium
GGATGTCCCATACCTTCCGGGATGAACGCTATCAGGAAAACAAGCTGAAAGCACAGACGGCGGCGAACAAAATAACGGTGAAGCTCGTTTTTCTGGCGACCTTGATTCTGGGGCAGAAAAAGCTGATGGGAAACCTCGAGTATACCCTCATTGCGTTCATCATCGTGGTGTCGCTCTCCATCGCGCTGGGAATGTTCCTGAGTGAATACCTGCTCTATCGCTACGACCACGACGAGCTGCTGGATGAAAGTGAGGAATGACCGTGCCGGATTTTGAATGCCGATTGAAGCAGTACCGCCAGCTGAAAAATCTGACACAGGAGCAGCTGGCTGAACAGGTAGGCGTGCGCCGAGAGACCATCATGCGGCTGGAAAAGGCACAGTATAACCCGTCGCTGAAACTGGCCGTGGATATCTCCCGCGCGGTGGAAACGCCCATTGAAGAGCTGTTCGTCTTTCCAGAATAACCACGATAAAATCAAAAAGCTGACGTTCGGGAGCAAGGCTCGAGCGTCAGCTTTTCTGCATATTCGGGAAAATTTTCATCGGACAGAGCTTGTTCGGTGTTCCATCAAGTAGGTGGCCTCGAGGTCGGCGATGTGGAGCTTGACGGCCAGAGGATACTTGTCGTATGCCTCCGAGATGGCGAAGCAGCCGCCCTTGGCCGCATCGTCAAAGCCGCCCATGTGCCAGCGGATGGCGACGGCCTCTTCGATTTTCAGCTTCATGAACCGCTCGATGAGGAAAACGCTTTTCTCGCCGTGGCCGTAGGGGAACAGGTCCTCGACGCTGTACGAGGGCACTTTCTCCCACTGTCCGGTGGCTTCGTTCTTGACATTGCGTGTGCCCAGCTTGTAGTAGTTGGCCTTGCACAGGTCGTGTAGCAATGCGCAGATGGCGAAGCTCTCCTCGCTTTCCCCTTCGGTGAAGAAGCTGTCATGGAGTGCATGATAGACGTTCAGGCTGTGCATACACAGTCCGCCCTCACACGCGCCGTGGAAGCGGGTGGACGCCGGAGCGGAAAAGAAATCGGTCTTTTTGTCCATCCAGTCCAGCAGCTTTTCGCTGCCCGGACGGGTGACATGCTGCTGAAAGATCTGAATAAACTCTTCGCGGTCACCCATCTTACAGCTCCATGTCGTCGAGGATGCCCTTCAGGATGGCAAGCTCGTCGTGGGTCAGGGAGAGACCCTTGCCCATCCGGGTGCCGTCCGGGGACCAGTCGCGGATATCATACTTGGGTTCGCCGTCGTTCCAGCTGATGAGGTTCAGCTGACGCTCCCAGCCGCGCGGACGCTGAGAGAGGACTGCGATCTTCTGAACCACTTCGTATTTGATTTCTGCCATAGGTTATTACCTGCCTTTGCTTTGTTTGCTACCATAATAAAAGAAGCGGACAAAGATTTCAACAGGTAAATTAAAAATATTTTGAAAATTATCTGGTTTCTTAGCCGTAGGGGGCGTCCTCCCGCCAGTCGACGAGGTCTAACACGCCGCTTTTGGCGGGGTCAGGCTCTTCGGGAGCGGGATGTGCCGAGTCGGTGTTCTGCTCTGTGCCGAACAGCTGTTCGCCGTACTGCGCCATTACACCGGGGATATTCCCGGCCAGAAACTCTTCGGCGTTCTTCTGGCGGCAGGCGGCAGGTGTGCCGTCGGTCATGGGAATCGGCTCGTCCGGGTCAGGCTCGACCAGCAGGGACAAATCCGGCGGCGGAATCTGAACATTTGGGTCGTCCGGCTGGGATGGCGGCTGAAACGAAGCGTCCGGCAGTTCCAGCTCGTGCCGGACAAAGGGCGTCAAAGAATCCATTGTAAACACCTCCGGGGTTAGGATAACCGGAGGTGTGGGGAATATACATTAGAGAACCAAACTCACCGTGCTTCCTCCGCTCCTTGCCTTTTTGACGACCACCTGATGGTCGATGCGATCCTTGAGGGCGGCGACATGGGAGATGATGCCGACCAGACGGTTGCCCTCGGTCAGCCCGGCCAGAACACGGATGGCCTGCTCGAGGGATTCCTCGTCCAGCGAGCCGAAACCCTCGTCCAAGAAGAGGGTGTCCAGCCGGACGCCGCCCGCCGAGCTCTGCACCTCGTCCGATAAGCCCAACGCCAGCGCAAGGGAGGCTTTGAAGCTCTCGCCGCCGGAGAGGGTCTTGACGCTTCGGCGGGTACCGTTGTAGTGGTCGGTGACGCCGAGGTCAAGGCCGGACTGACTGCGCTGGTTCTCCGCGCCGACCCGTTCCAGCTCGTACTGCCCGGCAGTCATCTGCATGAGCCGGGTGTTGGCGTGGACGAGGATGCGGTCGAGGTAGGTCATCTGGATATACGTTTCCAGCTTGATCTTCTGTTTACTGCTCAGTGTTCCGCTGGCGG
>CAVJGY010000269.1:0-2362 GCA_963648915.1 Acutalibacteraceae bacterium
CTCGTAGCCGAAGGTGATGTGCTCGAGCTTGAGGGTGGTGTCGCTGGGGTTGAGCTTCTGGGTGCCGTCGGCCTTTTCGTCGGCAGCCAGCAGCTTGAAGATCTTCTCAGCGGATGCCGCGCCGTTCATCGCGATGTGGAAGTAGCTGCCCAGCAGACGAAGAGGCAGGAAGAAGTCCGCCGCCAGCAGGACGATTTTGAGGGTGGAAGTCAGGTCGAGCTGCCCGGCGGCAAATGCGGCCACTGCGCTGATGATGCCCAGACCTGCGCCGCCGTAGGCCATCAGATCCATCAGAGTGACGGAGTTCAGCTGCATGGTGAGGACCTTCATCGTAATTTTCCGGAAACGCTCGGCCTGTGCATTCATCTCCTCGTGCTTCCAGCCGTCCGCCTGATAAATTTTCAGGGTCGTCAAGCCCTGAATGTTCTCGAGGAAGCTGTCGCCGAGGGTGGTGTACTCGCCCCAGTATTTCGCGAGAAGCTTCTTGGCGAACTTCTGCACGGCGACGATGGACATCGGGATAAGCGGCACACAGCAGAGCAGGATGATCGCCGACCGTGCGTGAACGCCCACCAGCAGGATGAAGAGGGTCAGCGGGGCAAGCAGGCTGTAGAATAGCTGGGGCAGGTACTTCGCAAAGTAGGTGTCGATCTGCTCCACGCCCTCGCTTGCCAGCATGACGACTTCGCTGGTGGCAATGGTCTCGCTGTAGCCCGCGCCCAGACGGGTCAGCTTGGCGTAGATGTTGGAACGAAGGGTGCGCTTGACATCCTTGGAAGCCTTGTCGCTCATGGAGGAGGCGCAGATCGTCAGGCCGTACCGCACCGGGACGGTGGCGACGCAGAGGAGCATCCCCTGTACAAGGCTGGTCTGGGTCAGTGTGCCGTCAAAGACCGAGCCGAGAAGCCGGGCGATGACGGTCACGAACACCACGTTGCAGAGCATCCCGAGCCACTGGAACAGGACGTTCAGGCCGACATAGCGGAGTGCCCCGCGGTCAAAGGAAAGCAGCTTTTTATTTATCACTGAGCTTTCTCCATTTCTATCGGCTCGTCCGGCTCAAATTCGCCGAACAAGCGGTCATATTCGCCCGTAAAGGCGCGTTCCGGAAGAGCGGAGGTCAGGGCAAGAGCGGCGGTGTACCGCTCCTCCTCGGTCAGGTCGATGCTGACGGGCGGGAAGTGCTCCAGCACTGTCTTTAACTGAGCATTGACCTCCTTTGCGACAAAGATGCCGCGGTCGGTGAGATAAATTTTGCCGTAGTGCTCTTTCACGATCATGCCGCGCTCCATCAGCAGGTTCATGATCCGCACCACCGAGGGCTTGGTGACGCCCAGCTTTTCGGCGATGCTCCGGGAGCTGATGTCCAGATGGGTCTGCGAGACGTCATAGATCGCCAGCAGATAGCGCAGATGCGCGGGCGTCAGTTCCATATTCCATCACTCTCTTTCTTTATGTTATCCAATGCTAACTTTTTCCATTCTAAAAAAGGGCGCAGGCCGATTTTGTGTTTCGACCCGCGCCCCACATGCGGTTAGTTTTTAATGCTTAGTGGCAACCACTGCAGCCGCCGCAGTTTCCGTTGCAGCCACCTTCGCCGCAGCCGCCACAACCGCCGCCGTGCTTGTGAGAGTGCCAAGTGACCCAGCCGACAACTCCAAACACGATCGCACCGACGATAATGGTCGGAAGATTAAAGTTCGCCGCCAGAAATTCCATCATAACAGAGCACTCCTCTCAGCACAGTTGTTTTACTTGTTTGCGGTGATCTTGGAAACGTCGATCTTGACCTCGTTGTCGTTGGCGTACTTGTTGGGACGAACCAGCAGGTAAATGAAGCCAGCCAGAACAACAGCGGCGACGATGGTGAAGAAGTTGAAGCCGACCTCACCAGTGATGATGCCGCCCAGCTGATAGACGACCAGAGCAGAGCAGTAAGCCAGAACGCACATGTAAGTGATCGCAAATGCGGTCCACTTGCCGTTGTTCATCTCGCGCTTGATCGCGCCCATAGCAGCGAAGCAGGGAGCGCACAGCAGGTTGAAGATCATGAATGCGTAAGCAGACAGAGCGGTGTAATCCTGAGCGACCAGGCTCCAGATCTCGTCGCCGTTCTCAGACAGCTCCTCGCCAGCGAAGTGATACAGGACGCCGAAGGTACCAACGACGTTCTCCTTTGCGATCAGGCCGGAGACAGAAGCGACGGTAGCCTTCCAGTTGCCGAAGCCCAGAGGTGCGAAGATCCATGCGATCTTGGTTGCGATGATAGCCAGAACAGAGTTGTCCTGCTCCTCGACCATGCAGAAGACGCCGTCCTCGAAGCCGAAGCCCTGCAGGAACCACAGCACGATGGTGGAAGCCA
>CAVJGY010000270.1:0-2360 GCA_963648915.1 Acutalibacteraceae bacterium
GTCCAGAAAACCCTCCATATTTATACGATGAAAAGTCGAAAAATATTTGTTAGAATTGTAACGAACAAGCAGTGCGGAGGAGCACCGCACACAAAAGGAAGGAAACGAACATGGAAAAGATCTCTCGCAAGGGCTTTTTGAAGCTTGCCTCTGCTGCGGCTATGAGCGGCATCACGGCAGGCGCACTGACCGCCTGCACCGCAGGCAAGGAAGCAGCCTCTTCTGCCGCAGCGTCCGAAGCACCGGCACTGTACACGGCAGGTACTTACAACGCCACCGCACAGGGCATCAACGGCGATGTGACCGTCAGCATGACCTTTGATGCGTCCAGCATCACCGAAGTCGTCATTGACGCCTCCGGCGAGACCGAGTCCATCGGCGGTGCAGCAGCCGAGACGCTCACCAAGAGCATTCTCGACGCTCAGAGCAGCGAGGTAGATGCTGTGGCAGGTGCGACCATCACCTCCAACGCCATCAAGGAAGCCGCTGCCAAGTGCATCGCACAGGCCAAGGGCGTGAACCCGGATTCTATGAACGTACAGACCGAGAAGATCAGCTGGCGCACCGCTCCGGAAGCCATCCCGGAGAGCGAGATCACCGCTACCGAGACTGCCGACGTTGTCGTCATCGGCTTCGGTCAGGCAGGTCTGGCCTGCGCTCGTGCTGCCATGGAGGGCGGCGCATCGGTCATCGTGGTCGAGAAGATGCCCGAGGACAGCCACGCATGGACGGGTTGCGACTTCGGCCACATTAACTCTCAGTGGCTCAAGGAGCAGGGCATCCCGGAGGTCGACCCCGTGGAAGTCCTGAACGACTGGCAGCTGCGTGGCTGCAACATGTCCAACCCCACGCTGGTGATGCAGTTCCTCAAGAACTGCGGCGACACCTTTGACTGGTTCATCAGCCTTGCCAGCGAAGAGGACAAGGCACAGCTGCGTGCCTTTCACAATCCGTATCCGAAGAACTTCAAGGGTCAGATCGCAGGCCAGAAGTTCTGGAACGGTACAGCGCAGTTCCCCGGCATCTTCTTCGAGGGCAGCTACACCGTCACCGAGCACAGCAAGGTGGTCGCAAAGTACATTCAGGACAAGGGCGTTCAGGTGTTCTACGGCAATGACGCTCAGTATTTGGAAAAGGACGCCTCCGGCCGTGTAACGGGCGTCATCGCCAAGGGCGAGAACGGCTATGTGCGCTACAACGGTAAGAAGGGCGTTGTTCTGGCCGCAGGCGACTTCTCTGCTGATGCCGAGATGGTGGACGAGCTGTGCCCGAACATCAACGCACTGAACTATACGGGCGACGGCAAGAAGATCATCGGCATGGACCGCGACGGCAAGGGCATCAAGATGGGTGTCTGGGCTGGCGGCAAACTCGAGCCGGGCCCTCTGTCCACGATGGGCGGCACTTTCTTCTTCCCGAGCGGACTGCTGGGTTCTTGTGGTAACCTGTGGCTGGACGACAACTGCAAGCGTTTCTGCAACGAGGCCTTCGGCGACCCCGTCTTTGCGGGTGCTGAGGCTGCACGCCACAAGGGAACTATCTACAGCGTGTTCGATGCCGACATCTACGAGCAGCTGCAGTCCTTCCCGGCAGGTCATGGCTCTGCTTTCGTCAACAATCCGGATTACAAGGCAAGCTTGGAACAGGCCTTGGCCGATGCCTATGCTGCCGGCAATGACGGTGTGGATGAGAACCTGACGATGACTGGCGGCACGATCCGTCTGTTCGCCGCCGACACGCTGGATGAGCTGGCCGACCGTCTGGGTCTGACAGGTGACAAGAAGGCAACCTTCCTCGACTCCATCGAGAACTACAACGCGAAGTGCGCTGCTGGCTACGACGACGATTACGGCAAAGATCCCAGCGTGCTGTTTGCCCTGCAGAAAGCTCCCTACTACGGCTTCACCAAGGACATCTACGCAGGCTATGAGTTCCTGTGCACCACGGGCGGCCTGTGGACCGACAACGACCAGAACGTCTACGACGAGCATCTGGACGTCATTCCCGGCCTGTATGCTACCGGCAACTGCTGCGGCCGCCGCTTCGGTGTGCAGTACAGCACCCCCATCGCTGGTGTCAGCGTCGGTATGGCGCAGACCTTGGGCCGTATCCTCGGTACCCATCTGGCACAGCTGTAAGTGTTTTCCTTTCTCTTCTTTCTTCTTATAAAATAGCGTAACGCCGGAGGGCTTATCTGGTTTCAGATAAGCCCTCCGGCGTTTTTGCATTTTTACCTCTGTGCATCCTCGAGCGGGTCATAGAGAAGCTCGAGGTAGGGGCGTTTTTTGATGACGGAGACGACCTCATCCAGAAAGAGGGTGCAGAGGTCATTGATCCACGGCTTCGGGTACTTATAAAGG
>CAVJGY010000271.1:0-2356 GCA_963648915.1 Acutalibacteraceae bacterium
GAACTGCGCGGCAAGACCAAAGCTGACGCCCTCAAGCACCCCAACTGGAACATGGGCGCGAAGATCACCATCGACAGCGCGACCCTGATGAACAAGGGTCTGGAACTGATCGAGGCGGTCTGGCTGTTCGGTCTGCCCCCGGAAAAAATTCAGATCGTCGTTCAGCGGCAGAGCATCGTCCATTCGGCGGTGCAGTATAGCGATAACTCCATCATCGCACAGCTGGGTGTGCCCGATATGCGCATCCCCATCCAGTACGCGCTGACCTATCCGGCGCGTGTGCCGGGCGTTGTGCCGGAGCTGGACTTCACCACCCTCAAGCTGCTGACCTTCGATGTCGCAGACGAGGAGACCTTCCGCTGCCTTGCAGCCTGCAAGAAGGCCATCAAGAAGGGCGGACTTGGCCCTTGCGCCGCAAATGGCGCGAACGAGGAGGCCGTCAAGCTCTTCCTCGAGGATAAGATCGGATTCTTGGATATCGGCCGTCTGGTCGAGGCCGTCGTGGACAGCGACAGCTTCGGCGGCGATTACACGCTGTCCGATGTCTATGAGTGCGATAAGATGGCACGCGAATTTGTGCGCAGCCACTTATAATTTTTTCAAACCGGAGATGCTATGTCAATTCTAATTACGTTCCTTGCGGCCGTGCTGGTGTTCAGCTCGGTCATTGCCATCCATGAGTTCGGTCACTTTTCGGTGGCAAAGCTCTGCGGGGTGCAGGTCAATGAGTTCTCCATCGGAATGGGGCCTGCGCTCTGGAAGAAAATTCACAAAGGAACGCAGTATACTCTGCGCCTGCTTCCGGTCGGCGGCTATGTCGCGCTGGAAGGCGAGGAAAGCCCCGAAAGCCAGCAGGCAGAAGGAAACGCGAACGAAGAGCCCATCATCCCGCCCGACCAGCGCACCGGAAAGCCTCTGAACGAAGCCCCGGTCTGGCAGCGGATGCTGGTGATGGCGGCGGGCGCGTTCATGAACTTTGTGCTGGGCTTCGTGGTGCTTCTGGTGCTGCTTTCGGCACGGAACGAGCCCATCACCAGCCGGGTCATCTACGAGGTAAAAGAGGGCGCACTCTGCGGTCAGACCGGATTGCAGGCCGGGGACGAGGTGGTGGCCGTCAATGGCCGACGCTGCTTCGTCGCCAACGATATGGTCTATGAGCTGATGCGCACCGAAAGCTATCAGGCGGATTTCACGGTCAAGCGGAACGGCCAGACCGTCGAACTGCCGAACGTCCAGTTCGACACCTGGGTGGATGAAGAGGGCGAGACCCACATGAGCCTCGGCTTCACCGTCTACGGCATCGAAAAAACGCCTCTTAACGTCTTAAAAGAGGCAGGGAACAGCGTGCTCTACTATGGCCGCATTATCTTCACCTCTCTTCTTGACCTGATACGGGGACGGGAGAGCATCAACGACCTCTCCGGCCCGGTGGGTATCGTGACGGCCATCGGACAGGCGGCGAGCTACGGCTGGCAGGATCTACTCGAACTTCTGGTGCTTATCACCATCAACCTCGGCATCTTCAACCTCTTGCCGTTCCCGGCACTGGATGGCGGAAAGATCGTCTTTCTGCTCATCGAGGGCGTCACGGGCTATGTCGTGCCGGAAAAGATACAGGGCAGCCTGACCGTTGCGGCCTTCGCGCTCCTCTTCGGCCTGATGATTTTTGCGACTTACAACGATATCCTCCGGCTCATCACCGGGGGAATGTGATGGAATAAGGAAAGGAAAACGACCATGCGGCAGCTCAAACGAGAAGTAAAAATTGGCAATGTTACCATCGGCGGCAACAACCCTATCGCTGTGCAGACCATGCTGAATGTCCCGGTCGAGGATATCGAGGGCAATGTTGCGCAGGCAAAACGCTGTGAGGCGGCGGGCTGTCAGATCCTCCGCGTCACCTGTCCCAGTGCGGCCGACGCCAAGTGCATCGAGGCCGTCAAGAATGCAGTGAATATCCCCATCGTGGCGGATATCCACTTCGACTATAAGGCGGCTCTGGCCTGCGCGGATGTCGGTGTCGATAAAATTCGCATCAACCCGGGCAACATCGGCGACGATGACCGTGTGAAGGCGGTCGTTCAGGCCTGCCAGCAGAAGAACATCTCCATCCGGATCGGCGTCAATGGCGGCAGTCTGGAAAAGCACATTCTGGCAAAATATGGTGCACCCGTGCCCGAAGCAATGGTCGAGAGCGCGCTGTATCATGTCCGTCTGCTCGAGAAGTTTGACTTCAACAACATCGTCATTTCCATCAAGAACTCCAACGTGCCCCGCATGATGGAGGCCTATCGTCAGCTGAGTGCTGTCACCGATTACCCGCTCCATGTAGGCGTCACCGAGGCAGGTACTTACC
>CAVJGY010000272.1:0-2347 GCA_963648915.1 Acutalibacteraceae bacterium
CGTCAGCGTCATGACCCCCGAGGTCATCTACGCCTTCTATGCCGCCGATATGATCGGTGCAACGCTGAATCTCGTCGACCCGCGCTACAGCGAGGAGGGCATCCGGGAGTACATCGAGGAGGTGGATTCCCACATCCTCATCTGTCTGAACGTCGTCTACGAACGCTGCCGTCAGGCCGCAAAGCGCACCCACGTCGAGCATGTGGTGGTGCTCTCTCCGGCAGATTCCCTGCCCATTCACCTCGCCCTCGGCTACAAGCTGACGAACCCCGACCGTAACCGCTACAAGTCCAACATCATCCATTGGAAGCAGATGATCGCCGACGGCCAGAACGCCAGCACTGCCGCGGAGCCTTACGACCCGGAGCACGCCTGTGTGGTCGTCCACACGGGCGGCACGACCGGCTCGCCCAAGGGCGTCATGCTGACCGACCGGAACTTTAATTCGATCGCACAGCAGTTCGCCGCTTATGAAGATTTGTTCTGCCGCGGTCAGAACTTGATGAACATCATGCCGCCGTTCATTGCATATGGTTATGCGTGCGGCGTGCACCTGCCGCTGGTGCTGGGTCTGACCGTCGTCATCATCCCGAACCTCGACCCGGCCAAGCTGGGCAGTCTGATCTTGAAGCACCGCCCCGAGCACATGTTCGGCGTTCCGGCGCATTATCAGCAGATGGCCGCTGACCCCAAGCTGAAAAATGCCGACCTGTCCTTCATCCGCAACTATGCGGCGGGCGGCGACGCCATCGCACAGGGCGCAGAGGCCACCGTCAACGAGTTCCTCGCGGCGCACGGCGTCAAGTATCCGCTGGCGAAGGGCTACGGCATGACCGAAGTCTCCTCTGCCGCCACCGCCGCCGCTGGCTTCAACAACAAGCCGGGCAGCGTTGGCCTGCCGCTGGTGAACACGCTGGTGTCCGTCTTTGAGCCGGGCACAGAAAAGGAACTTCCCATCGGAGAGCGCGGTGAGCTGTGCATCTCCGGCCCGGGCGTCATGAAGGGCTACTACAACAAGCCCGACGAGACGGCGATGCTTCTGCGCAAGCATCCGGACGGCCGCATCTGGGTTCACACCGGAGACATCGGCTACATGGACGAGGACGGCTATGTCTTCCTCGATTCCCGCATCAAGCGTCTCATCATCCGTCACGACGGCTTCAAAATCTTCCCGTCCATGATCGAAAACGTCATCAGCCAGCATCCCG
This sequence comes from Acutalibacteraceae bacterium, assembly GCA_963648915.1. Lineage (GTDB taxonomy): Bacteria > Bacillota > Clostridia > Oscillospirales > Ruminococcaceae > Faecalibacterium. The sequence goes on from CAVJGY010000272.1 coordinate 1,209, forward strand.
TCGTGCATCAGTGCTCGGTGGTCGGCTGTGTTGACAAGGAGCATGTACAGGGCCGTCTGCCCTTCGTCTACGTCGTGCTGACCCCGGCTGCCGCCTCCAAGAAAAAGCGTCAGATCATCAGCGAACTCCGTCAGATGTGCGCCGAGGAGCTGCCCGAATACGTCCAGCCCGTGGCCTACAAATTCCTGCCCGAAATGCCGCTGACGGCTGCTGCGAAGTTCGACTATCGCAAGCTGGAGCAGGACATCACCCCCCGCGATTATTGAGAAGAAAGGAACATCCCCATCATGAAAAAGAAAGTCATCAGTCTGGTACTTTCTGCCGCGCTCATCTTCTCGACCCTCAGCATCCCGGCATTTGCCGCTGAGGGCGAGACCCTTCCGGAAGCGGAAGTGGAAGCAGCCGTTGCAGAAGAAGAGCTGACTGCCCCCGTCGAGGAGGAGAACGCCTCCTCTTCCTCGGATGAGATCGTCATCGTCCTGCCCTCTGCATCCAGCGAGAGCACCGCCTCTTCCGAGACAACTAAGGCCGACACCGAGAAGAAGGACGAGCAGAAGTCCGAGTCCACCGCAAGCTCCTCTGCAAGCTCTTCGGCTTCCAGCGAGACGAAGAAGGACACCGCTTCTTCTGAGACGACCGACAAGACCGAGGAGACGCAGACCACCGAACCTGAGGAGACCCCGGTCAAGGCGACCTCCAAGACCGCCAGCGAAAACCCCAACAGCTTTACATACGTCGCACTGGGCGACAGCATTTGCTCGGGCGTCGGCCTCGTCACGATGGAGCACGGCACTTCGATGGTCGGCGTCGACGTTGCATCCAACTTCAAGGGCTATCCGGAGCAGTGCTATGTCGGCCAGATCGCCAAGACCTACAACCTCGACCGTGACCATGCCATCAACCTCGGCCTTCCTGCTCTGATGAGCAACGACCTCGTGGAGCTGCTCCGCGACGGCAAGATGAACGGCATGAACATGCTGTCCGGCTGTGAGTACAACTATCCGCAGATGCGCGAGTACATCAAGAACGCGGATGTCATCTCCATTCAGATCGGCTCGAACGACGCTCTTGTTCCCTGCATCGTCGGCCTCGGCAATGCGACCAACTGGAAAACCGAGGAGGCCGCTTCCATCGTTCTG
>CAVJGY010000273.1:0-2334 GCA_963648915.1 Acutalibacteraceae bacterium
ACAGGATACAGTGAATTTTATACGCAACACCGTCATCCTCACTGTTTGCATAGGTAAACAAGGCGGATGCAAACTCTTCCAACTCGTCGATCTCGGCGTCTGTCAGCTCCTCGGGCTTCCGGGAATGGACCAGCTCGTTGAGAAGCTGGTTGTTCTCCTTCATCAGCCGGAACGACTCCGCAGCGTTGTGCTGGATGCCGTCAAGCAAGGTCTGTGCATCCATTCCGGGGGTACACTCCGGCTTGGAGAGTGCGCGAACCTTCCGCAGATTTTCAATATATTGCTCGCAGCGCGGGTCTTTCATCCAGCATTATCCTCTCAAAACCGCGGACTTTTTTACAATCCATCGGATTTTCTTTAAATCCCCATTATACCGCTTTCCATATCGGTGTCAACACCGATTTCGATTTTACTCCCGATTATCCGGCGTATCGTAAACTTTCAGATAGACCTGCTTGCGCGTCTCGCTGAGGCGGTTCTTCAAACCCTCGGTGAATTCCGGGTCGTCGAACAGCTTCACCACATAGGGCGCATACCGCGTCCCCATCTGAGCGCGAAGCTCGCCAATGAGTGCATCAATGGACTTTTCCGCCATGTAACAGCGTCCGATGTTGTCCGTTGCGGCGTCCAGCGAGTCGGTGACGTTGAGCACGTCGACGATGGCTTTCATCTCGGCGTTGCAGCTGCCGTATCCCTTCGGATAACCGCCCGTCCCATCGTAGAAGCGGTGATGATACAATGCCGCCTGACCCAAGTCATCCCGGCTGCCAATTTGCGACAGCAGGTCATAGCCGAACACCGGATGGAGCTGGATGCAGTCAAATTCTTCATCCAGCAGTCGGCGGGCATTGGTGCTGATGTACATGATGACCGAGCTTTTGCCAAGGTCATGGTACAGGCCGCACTCGTAGGCCATTTCGGTGATCTCTTTTGCATGTTCCTGCAATCCGTCGACGGTCTGGTATCCCATCAGGCCGATGAGCGTTTCCGGATGTTTCTTGAGCAGTTCCCCGATGAAATGCCGGGTCAGCAGAGCGACCATCAGCGAGTGGACATAGGTCGGCCGATGTGCCGCCAGAATGTAGTTCAGCATTCCCCGGTTGTTGACATTCTCCACCTGCGGGATGGTCTCCACCAGGTCGAGCACAGCGACGCTCGACACCCGTGGATAGCGGATGGGCGGCATCTTATCCAGATAATCCATGCAGGTCTGCTTACTGCGCTTGATGCGGCTGTCCAGCTCTTCCCGGTCTTTCGGCTCGAGAAACTTGAGGTAACGGTACATATAGCTCGGCAAGGCGAGATTGTTGTTGATCCCGGTCGGCGAAAAATCCTCGTGGTCGATCCGCTCGAAGGAGTCCAGCACTGTCTCGACGAGACTGCGAACGGTTCTGCGCCCGGTGTGAAACTCTGCCGCCGCGTAGAAATAATTCACCCGCCAGTTCTGGAGACGGGCTTCCTCGCCCTGATTTTCCCCGCACTTTTCGTAGACATACTTCGCCGACTCATAGACCCTTGCGGCAATTTCCGGGTCGTCATTTTCCCGCAGATAGGGCAGGATCGTGAGCTGGTCGATGTACATGGTATAGATGAAGTTGTTCCACGGCACTTCCGGGTTCAACTGCTGATAATAGGGGTCGTTCATGATCGCCATTGCGCGGTCAAAGACATTCATGTAAACGCGGCAGGCTGCATAGCTTCTTCTTTGCAGAGCCATCTTGCTGTTGCCAAGACAGCGGATGATATAACCCCGCGTTTTGGCGTCGAATTCCTCATAGCGGCTCATATACTGCGCGCCCTCTTCAAAGTAGGCGCGGATACGCTTTCCAAACGTGTTGACCCCGATTCGGTCGCTCTTGAGGTTCAGATAGTGGAGGGTCACACCGCAGTCGTACAGCTCCCGGATGATGAACGGGGCATCCCCGCGCAGTCTGGCCGCATCCAGCAGCAGACAGTGAATTTTGTACGCAATGCCGTTGTCCTCGCTGTTGGCATAGGCGAACAGCTTTCCGGCAAATTCGCGCAGTTCCTCGATGTCCGCATCGCTCAGCTCGTCGGCCTTCCGGGAAAAGACCAGCTCGTTTAAGATCTGGTTGCTTTCCTTCATTCCCGAAAACGATTCCGACGCGTTCTTCTGAATGGTGTCCAGCACCACCTGCGCGTCCGTTCCCGGCTCGAATTCCGGCTTTGAGAGCGCACGGACCCTGCGCAGATCTTCAATATATCGCTCACATCGCGGGTCTTTCATCCAGCCTATCCCCTCAAAACATCGGACATTCTTACAAAATTTCGGATTTTATCAATATGTAACCATTATACCTTTTTGAATATCAC
>CAVJGY010000274.1:0-2320 GCA_963648915.1 Acutalibacteraceae bacterium
ATTTGCAGGCAGTGGCGCGGGTCGTCGTGCATGGCCTGTACGTCCTTCAAAAGCCGAACATGCTTTGCCTTTCCCGGTGTCATCCCCCGGAACAGGCAGACCCGGCTCTCCCCGGGATTGGGTGCGAACCGCGCGACCCACGCGCCGTTCAGCTCCACGCTGACCCACGGCTCGGCCGCTTCATAGTCGGTGAAAAAGTCCACCCACAGCTCGCTTCCGGTAAAATTCAGCTCGATACCGCTCGCCGTCCAGAACAACGTCAGCGGATCACGCCCTGCGTGCCGCCCTAAGGCCCGCACCTGCGGCAGTTGTGCCAGCGTCGCTTTTTGTAAAAGTTCCATTTCAGCATCCCCTTCCCTTCCGCTTGATGATAGCACGCCCTCCTGCGAAAGACAAGGTGAAATTTCCGGGTATCAGCCCTTGCCGCATCCTCAGGATGTGATATACTAAAAGAAAACGGAACGAGCGAGGAGGATTTTGATGTATCGGTTGATCATCGCGGATGACGAGGACAACATCCGCAACGGCATTGCACACAGTCTGCCGTGGCAGGACTGGGGCTACGAGGTCTGTGCCCTGTGTGAGAACGGGCAGCAGGTGTTGGAAAAGCTGGACAGCGTGCACCCGGACGTCGTGCTTTCGGACATCCGGATGCCGGGCATGGACGGCGTAGAGCTGATGCAGCGGTTGAGCAAAGAGCACCCGGAGGTGAAGATCGTCATCCTGAGCGGCTACAGCGACTTCGAGTATCTGAACATGTCCATCAAGAACTATGTAGCCGAATATCTGCTCAAGCCCACCGACTTTGACGATTTCGAGGAGACGTTCCGGCGGCTCAAGACGACCCTCGACCACGAACGGCTGCAAAACGCACAAATTTCCGAGAGCGTTCAGCGGCATTTTCAGCTCTGGCTGACCGCCTTTTTGGAGGGTACGACTCTTTCCAAGGACACCGAACGCTTTCTGCCTATGCTGACCGAAGCGGGCATCGACCTCGACAATCTTGTGGTCGCGGCTTTTGCACTGGATGGTCACGCAGGCGACGAAAAGACCGACCTGCTTGCCCTGTGGCGGAGCATCGGGGAGATCGGGAACGGTCTTTCCGCTGAACCACTGCATCGGCTGATTTTTCTGTTCGGGCGGGAGCATCTGGTCGCGCTGTACAGCAGTGAGTTCGAGATTTTGCTCGATGACATCGTAAAACAAATTCAGGCCTTTCAGGAGGCCGTCCGCACTCAGCTGCACGTCAGCATCTCGGCGGGCATCAGTAACCTCTGCACCGAGCCGGGGATGCTCCCGCAGGCATACGAGCAGGCGAATTGCTGCGCCAAACAGAGCGCGTTTGCCGGGCAGGAGGGCATCTACCAGTTCCGCCAGCTGAGCAGCATCCGGTCGGATTCCCTCCCCTACTTCGACACCGAAAAAATCGAAAAGACCCTTCTCTCGCAGGATTACGAGGCTTTGCGCGCCGAGATCGACCGGGTGCTTCTGCTGCCCGGCACGGCCAAGCTGGATTACCAGACCGTCGACCGTCTTTGTTTGTCCCTGCTGTTTCACGTCTCGCTCTGGATGCTCCGCTACGGCGTCCAGATGGAGGAGCTGATGCGCGGGCTTGGCGCACGGTATACCGACATCCACCAGTGTGACACCCTATCCAGCAAGCGGGACTTTGTGCTGGCCTGCCTGTTCCGCTGTCAGCAGGCCTTGGCACATCTCCGCAGTCACGGCCACGCCGTCAACAGCGTCGCGATGCGGGTGCGGGAATACGTTGACGCCGAATACTGCTCCAACAACATCTCCCTCGAAAGCGTTGCGGCCAGCGTCCACAAGACGGCGGCCTATGTTTCCCGGGTGTTCAAAAACGAGCTGGGCTGCAACTTCACCGATTATCTGACCGAAAAGCGGATGCGCCGCGCCGCCGAGCTTCTGAAAGAGCCGGACGGCAAGGTCTATCTCATCGCGGAGCAGTGCGGCTATGCGGACACCTCCAACTTCATCCGGGTGTTCAAGAAGTTCTACGGCATCAGCCCGGTGGAATACCGCGCCGTGCAAGGTGGTGCAGAAGGATGACGAAGCATTCCAGTCTCCGCCGCCGGATGCTGTTCGCGCTTCTGGTGTCCTTCATCCCGATGATCGTCGCCATCACGCTGTTGTTCAGCCGTTCCATCCGGGTACAGCAGCGGGCGCATGTCCAATCCATCAGCTACACGGCGCAGGACATCAGCAACACCCTTGACCGCTTTGCCGACGGTGTATACAGCGTTTCGGATGCCTTTTCCACCGATGAGCGGCTTTTGGAAATTCTCGACCGGAGCTACGG
>CAVJGY010000275.1:0-2317 GCA_963648915.1 Acutalibacteraceae bacterium
GCGGCTTTGGCGTTGTACTCCACCATCGTCACGTTGAACAGCTGACGCACCCGCTCTGTCTCCGCACCATAGCGGCGGAGGGCGGCGGCAGCTTCAAAGGTCCGGACGCCCGTATGTAGGGTGAAGTCCCGGGTGTCCAGCATGATACCGGACAGCAGACCCTCGGCTTCGACCCGGTTGGGCTTGTCGTCCCGTTCGCCGACATACTGCAGCAGCTCGGTGACAAGCTCACTGGCCGAGGACGAATACGGCTCGTGGCAGACCAGAGCCGGGTTCTCGATGAAGCCCACACCCTTCCGGTGGTGGTCGATGACGGCGATCTTGCCGCATTTTTCCAATATTTCCTTGCTCTCGACGAGGTTGACTTGATAGGTGTCCACGACGATACAGAGGGTCCTTTTCGAGATAATGGGAAGGGCGGCCTTCGGGTCGATGAAGTCGTCCTCCTGCCCGGCCTTCACCAGAGCATCGATGAGGCTTCCCGCAAGGGTCGCATCCCGCCGGACAGCAATGACCGCCGGGACGTCGCAGATTTTGCAGATGCGCAGAACGCCCTCTGCCGAGCCGATGGCGTCAAGGTCGCTCATCCGGTGACCCATGATGACAACATGGTCGGCCTCTTTTATCAGCTTCACCAGCTGGTCGGCCACGATACGGCTGCGGACCTTGCTTCGCTTTTCCACGCCGTGGCTCACACCGCCATAGAAGGTGAAACCGTCCGGGGTCATCTCAGCAGCCTGATCGCCGCCGCGTCCCTGTGCCATGTCAAGTGCCTGCACCGCCATGTCCTGCGCCTCCCGCAGGGTGTTCGCTCCACGTCCGATGCCGATGGAGATGGACAGGTTTACACTGGGGTCAAGGGCACGAATTTTATCCAGAACGTCATAGCCGCGCTTGGCGAACTGCTCCATCTGCCGCTCCTCGACGACAGCGATATAGCGGCCGCTGGCGACACGGCGCAGGAAGCCCGTGCCCCGGCCGATCATCTCCTCGAGAACGCGGTTGATGCCCTCCAGCAGACGGGCACGCTCGCTGTCCAGCATATCGCTGAACACATCGTCGTAGCCGTCCACCAGAAAGACCAGATATCCCGGCCGGCTGGCCTTATATTCAGCCTCGACCCGGCGAAGTTCGGTCTCATCGTTGAACACGAGGAGGGTCATGGACTCCGCATTGCCGGGCACGGTGGAGCTGTGGATGTTCCACACGCCGTCGGCCAGATTCAACTGCTGACCCTCCGGCTTCCGGGTGGTCTGCAGATCCAGACCGGGCAGAACTTTCTGCACCCGGCTCATCAGGAGGTCGTTCCCTTTCAGGATGCGCTCCCGGAAGGCCGCATTGTACCACAGCACCGTCTCGCCCGAGAGGACGACGGCGGGCTGAGGGAGCGGTTCGAGGCTGAATTTGGTTTTCGATTTTTCAAAATCGCCGCCGCAGACCCACCGCGCGACCCAGCCGCGCAGTTTATACCGGAACACACCGACTGCGATGCCCCACAGCACTACCAGTACCGCCAGCACCGGCCAGATGGCCGGACGCTGCACCAGCAGCACGAGCACCAGCAGCCCACACAGAATTGCCAGACTGACCGTCAGCATTTCCAGAGTCCTTCTTGGTTTTTGTTTCATGAAATATGCCTCCTGGTCATCGGTGTTCCGGGCTGTCCGCCCGGCGCGGGGATCAGACCTCCATCAGGATGGGGAGGATCATCGGGCTGCGCTTGGTGCGGCGGTAGATATAGCTGCTCAGAGCCTCACGCACCCGGGTCTTGACGCTGTTCCAATCGCGGACATGCTCGTCCACACAGCGGTCGAGTGCCGTCTCGACGATGCTCTGCGCACCATCCATCAGGCTCTCGTTCTCCCGCACATAGACGAAACCGCGGCTCACGAGGTCCGGGCCGGCGAGGACCTTTCCGGTCTTGCTGTCCACGGTCGCGACGATGATGACAAGGCCGTCCTCGGACAGGTGCTTACGGTCGCGCAGGACGACATTTCCGACATCGCCGACACCCAAGCCGTCGACCATGACCGCACCTGCCGTGACCGGCTCACCCAATTTGATCTCGTCCCGGGTCAGGATAACGTTCGAGCCATTCTCTGCAATGAGGATATTGCTGGTCGGGATGCCGAGGCTGGCGGCGGTCAGAGCGTGTTTTTTCAGCTGCTTGTACTCGCCGTGCACCGGCAGGAAATACTTCGGCTTCGTCAAGCTGAGCATCAGCTTCTGCTCTTCCTGACATGCGTGACCGGAAACGTGGACGTCGTACATGCTCTCATAGATGACTTCCGCACCCAGCAGGAGCAGACCGTTGACG
>CAVJGY010000276.1:0-2315 GCA_963648915.1 Acutalibacteraceae bacterium
CTTCTGGTCTTTAATTTTCGCCCCGACCTCTCCCAGCTTCTTGTCCCGGCGAACCTGTTCAATTTCTTGTATTTAGGGCTGGGTGCTTCCGCGCTCTGCTTCGTCACATGGAATTTCGCCGTCAAGCAGCTCGGTGCAGTCAAGACGAGTGTTTATATCTATATCGTTCCCGTCATTACTCTTCTCGCTTCCGCCCTCATCCTCCATGAAAGCCTGACGCCCCTCTCCCTTCTCGGCACAGTCCTCACCCTCTTCGGCCTCTTCCTGTCCGAATATAAACCGAAATCCCAAGCATAATTTCAACCATAGAAAAAGAGCTTCCGCATGAGAATAAAATCTCGTACGAAAGCTCTTTTGTCGTTTTTATTTCCCCTTAGTTATGAAAATACTCGTATATAGTCTGTGCCAGCTGTTTTCCAACACCGGGGGTATTTTCGAGCTGGTCGGGCGTAGCTTCCCGAACGGCGGTCACACTCTTGAACTGCGCCATGAGTGCTTTTGCCGTCTTCGGGCCGACGCCCGGCACTTCGGTCAGGGTGGAGGAATAGCTCTTCTTGTTCATCTGCTGCTTGCGGTAGGCGTTGGCAAAGCGGTGCGTCTCGTCCTGAATCGCGGTGATGAAGGTGAACGTCCCACGGTTCATGTTGATGGCGATTTCCCGCCCTTCGCTGTCCACAATGGCACGGGTGCGGTGATGGTCGTCCTTCACCATGCCGTAAAGCGGCACATCGGCCAGCTTTGTTCCGGCCAGTGCCTCCTTCGCCGCGCTCACCTGTCCGCGTCCGCCGTCCATCAGGAGAAGGTCGGGCTTCTGCCCGAAATAATTGCTGCTGGGTTCTCCGGCCTGTGCCATTGCTTCATACTTCTCGTATTCCGCCGCCCGCCGGGAGACCGTTTCAGCCAGAGACGCATAGTCGTCTGTGCCCGCAACCGTTTTCATCTTGAACTTCCGATAGCCCGCCTTATACGGCTTGCCGTCCTTGAAAGTCACCATGCCGCAGACGCTCGTGCCGTCGCCCCAGTTCGAGATATCGTAGCTTTCAATGGCTCTTGGCGGCTTTGCCAGACCAAGCACCTGTGCCAGCTCGTCCAGAAGCTTTTCCTCCCGGGCATAGCGGCCGCTTTCCCGTGCCAAACGCTCGACGGCATTGGTGTGCGCCATCTCGACTAAGTGCGCCTTGTCGCCCCGCTGAGGCACATAGAACTGCACCTCACTGCCGCGCTTTTCGTTGAGAGCCTGCTGTAAGGCCTCCACATCCGGCGGCAGCTCGTCCACCGCGATGATTTTGGGGATCTGTTCATCGTCGAGGTAATACCGAGGCAGAAATTCCTCCCGCACGGCCGCGATATCCGCCGTGTCGTGGAACAGAAACTCCCGCTTGTCGGTCAGCCGCCCCTCCCGGAAGCGCAGAACAGCCACGCAAACACTGTTCGGCGTTCCGGCCAGTGCTACAACGTCCATCTCCACATCCGGGTCGACGACCACCTTCTGCCCGGCGGTCACTTTTGTAATGGCCGCGATCTGGTCGCGCAGAAGTGCCGCCGTCTCGAATTCCAGCCGCTCCGAAGCGTCCAGCATCCGCTCGTTCAGGGTCTTGAGGATGTCCTTTTTACCATAGCGAATCAGATGCACCGCACTCTTGACGGCCTGATTGTAGTTCTCACAGCTGACCTTTCCGCTGCACACCGCCATGCACTTTCCGATGTGTGCATTCAGGCAGGGACGCCCCTTCCCGATGTCCTGCGGGAATCGCTTTCCACAGCGCGGAAGCAGAAAGGCATCCATTGCCGTTTCCGCCATCTGCCGTGCCGCAAAGCTGGAGGTGTACGGGCCGATATACTCCGTGCCGTCGTCCTCCTTTTGCAGGGTAAACGACAGCCGAGGCCAGTCCTCTTTCGTGATCTTGATATAGCTGTACCCCTTGTCATCCTTGAGCAGGATGTTGTATTTCGGGGTGTGCGCCTTGATTTGGCTTGCTTCCAGCACCAGTGCCTCAAACTCGCTCTGACAGACGATGACGTCGAACGCATACGCATGCGCGATCATCTGGCTGACCTTGTTGTCGTGGGGCACACCCCCCCGGAAATACTGGCTAACTCGGATGCGAAGCCGTTTCGCCTTTCCGATATAGATGATGGTGTCACTCTTGTCCCGGATGATATACACGCCGGGCAGGAGTGGAAGCATACAGGCCTTCTGGTAAAGCTCCGCTTTTGTCATACGTCAGCTTCGGCGGCCTTTGCGTCCCGGTGCTGTTTGGCGATCTTCAAGTCCCGGAACACATTGACATAGCCCAGCGCGATGAGCACCCAGT
>CAVJGY010000277.1:0-2309 GCA_963648915.1 Acutalibacteraceae bacterium
GTCAAGGTGTGCTACCCGGGAATCGATGTCCGAGAACATGTCAAATGTGCCAAGGTCGGCTTTCCGGCGGAAATACGCCCACCGCATACAGGCTCCGACCTTCTCCGCGCCCATCTCTTCCATGAAATCCTTGAAGTCCGAATTGTCGCTCAGCATTGCCATCCGGATGATGTACTCGCCCGGCTCGCACTTTTCAAAGGTGAAGGTGGAGAACCCGGCGTTCTGCAACGCCCAGCCCTCCTGTGCCATCTGGTTGAGCCAGCGTTCCTCTTTTTCAAACTCCCAAGCCCAGAATATCTTGCGCAGTGTTTTCGTCTCGCTCATACAAGTTCCTCCTTCAAAATGGCGCGGCCGTTCGCGGCCAGCTCCTCCAAGCGGGTCAACTCTCGTTTCAGCACCGAAAGCCCGGTGTCGGTCAGCTGATATTCCTTCTTCCGGCTTCCGGCTTCGATGGGAAGCAGACGGATCCAGCCCTTTTCACACAGCGAGTTCAGTGCACCATACAGCGTCCCGGCGGCAAGCTTCACACGTCCGCCCGAAAGCCGCTCCGTTTCCTGCATGATGCCGTAGCCGTGCTGGGGGTGATAAAGGGATAACAATATATAATAGGTGGATTCGGTCAATGCGATGCTTTCGCTGGGGTTCACTGTATCATCCTCCGTTCTATCGGGACGCTTTGTATCGTCACTCGATATATCGTGATTAGAGTATATCGCAGGACGATATAGTTGTCAAGGCTTTTTGAGAAAAAATAAACACAGCGATACGATGGCTTGTTGAAAGCGTCATCCTATCGCTGTGTTCTCGTTTTTACGTTATTTTATCCTTTGTTGCTTTATTTATCAAACTTCCGGCTCAGCCAGATGCAGAAGCAGCCGCCTGCGACAGAAACAATGATATGGCCGATGAAACCGGAGGCTTTCAGTCCAATAATTCCGAACAACAGATTGCCGACGACACTGCCCAGAATGCCGAGAGCGATCATCTTTCCCTTCGAGAAAGAGCAGCCCATGATGCGGCCTGCCAGATAACCAGACAGTGCGCCCAGAGCGACCGTATAGAGGATGATGAACAGATTTGTACCAAGCATAAACATTGTAAATACCTCATTTTATCAAGAATTCTTTTCTTCCAACGCTGTCCGGCAGATATCGTTCAGACAGCAGCGTTCACATTCAGGCTTCCGGGCGTTGCAGACCGCGCGTCCGTGCATGACGAACCGATGGCACAGGTCGCTGCCCTCCTCGGGCGGGATGATCTTCCACAGAGCCATTTCCACCTTCTGCGGCTCTTTGATGCCGTCCACAAGGCCGATCTTATTGCACAGCCGGATGCAGTGGGTGTCGGTAACGATAGCAGGCTTGCCGAACACATCGCCCATGATAAGGTTCGCGCTCTTCCGGCCGACGCCGGGCAGAGCCAGCAGCTCTTCAAAGGTGGTCGGCACTTGGCAGTCGTACTTGTCCCGCAGGACGCGCATACAGGCCGAGATGTCCCGCGCCTTGGAGCGTCCCAGTCCGCAGGGCTTGACGATGGCCTCGATGTCCTCCGGTTCGGCGGCGGCAAGTGCGGCCACATTCGGATACTTGGCGAACAGGTCCTCGACCACGATGTTCACCCGGGCGTCGGTGCACTGTGCCGCCAGCCGGACGCTGACGAGCAGCTGCCATGCGTGGTCGTAGTCCAATGTACAGCCTGCATCCGGGTATTCCTGCTTCAGCCGCTCGATGACCTCCAACGCCAGCTTTTTCTTTTCGGCCAACGCCGCTTCATCCACGGCCTTTTTTGCTCCGCGCATATGAATTCCCCTCATTTCGACATGAATTTCCTGAAAGTATCCTGATGATAACATAAATATATGACATTTTCAAGAATAGCTCCTGACAAAACCATACAAGACGCCCAAAAGAGTGATATCTGAGAATCATTTTCAATTTAGAACTTGTCCTCTCCCGCAAAATGCGCTATACTATAAGCGGAATGATTCGCAGAATCGACCCAAACGACAGGAGGGAACACCCATGAACGAACCACTGGCGCAGCGTTTGCGCCCGAAAACGCTGGCGGAAGTCTGCGGCCAGCAGCACTTGCTTGCACCCGGGCGGGTGTTCCGCCGCACCATCGAGAGCGGACGCATCCCCAACATGATTTTTTATGGGCCGTCCGGCACGGGAAAGACCACGGTGGCGCGGATCATCGCCGAAAACAGCGGCATGACCCTGCACAAGCTCAACGGCACATCCTGTGGCACAGGGGATATCAAGGCCGTGCTCAAGGATATCGGAACGCTGGCCGGGGCAGGGGGCATC
>CAVJGY010000278.1:0-2308 GCA_963648915.1 Acutalibacteraceae bacterium
GATGATGAGACAGCGGTCGTCGCCGCAATTCAGCGTGGTGTCATTCGGGACGAAGAGACTGCCCTTGAGCATCTGTTCGACGACCGGGTGACGACCCTCAACGATGCGCAGCTCGTCGCTTTCATCCACGATGGGACGGCAATAATTGTTCTCAGCCGCGACCTGTGCCAGTGCCGCCAGAACGTCCAGCTCGGCGACGGCGTTTGCTGTCCGCTGGATACGGTCGAGCTGACCGCCGATGGTCTGGAGCAGTTCGGAGAACAGGCGGTGTTCCAGCGTAATGAGACGCTCGTGCGCGCCTAAAATCTTGCTTTCCAGCTCCTTCAACTCCTGCGTGATGTAGCGTTCGCCGGAGGTGAGGGTCTGTTTCCGGATGTAGGTCTCCGGGACCATCTCTTTATAGGAATTGCTGACCTCGATGAAGTAGCCGAACACATGGTTATAGCCGATCTTCAGCTTCGGGATACCGGTCTCCTGCCGCAGGCGGGTCTCCAACTGGGCGAGGATGCCCTTGGTATTGTCCCGGATGGAGCGCAGCTCGTCGACTTCGGGATGGTAGCCCTTGGCAATCACACCGCCGTCTTTCAGGGTAGACGGGGCTTCCGGGTCGATGGCCGCATAGATTTTCGTCTTGATATCGTCCAGCGGGTCGATGCGGCCTGCAAGCTCGGCCAGTTCCGGACAGCTGCAGCTCACCGCCTGCTGTTTCAGGCTGGGGAGACGGTCGCAGGTCTGCGCCATGGCGTAGATTTCCTTCGGGGTGGCTGAACCATAGACCGCACGAGTCATCATACGCTCGAGGTCGGAGATGTAGCGCAGTTCCTCGATGAGGTCGCCCCGCTGCATGGTCTGGCGGACAAGGCTCTCGACCATGTTCAAGCGGCGGTTGATGGCCGTGCTAGACACCAACGGCTGCTCGATCCAGCTGCGGAGCATTCGCTTGCCCATCGCGGTGTTGGTCTTGTCCAGAACCCAGAGCAGCGTTCCCCGCTTTTCGCGGCCGCGAAGCGTCTCAGTCAGTTCCAGATTTGCGCGTGTCACCGGAGAAAGGCTCATGAACTGGGCTTCATTGTAGGTGATGACGGTTTTCAGACGCTCGACGCCCTTGATCTGCGTATCGTGCAGGTACTCGAGCAGAGCCGCCATTGCGAACCGCACCAGACCATCCGGCGCGATGCCCGTTTTCTGCGCCCAGTCGCGGCCGAACTGGTTTTCGAGGGCGATGGCGACCAGACCCGGCGCATACCGCTCTTCCTCCACCAGCTCCACCGAACAGGTCATGTTTTTCTTGATGTAGGTCGTGATCTCCCGGCAGTCCAGCAGACCGGGGTTCATCAGGACTTCGCTGGGGCGATAGCGGCACAGCTCTGCAATGACCGCAGGGGCGATCTTTTTCGCGTTCGCCGTTTTCAGCTCGGTGATATGCGCCATGCCCGTCGAGACGTCGGCGAAGCAAACGCCCGCCGAACCATCCCGCAGAAAAATGCTCGCGATGTAGTTGTTTTTGTCATCCTGCAGCATACTGCTCTCGATGACAGTACCCGGCGTGACGACCCGGATGATGTCCCGCTTCACTAAGCCCTTCGCCTTGGCGGGGTCTTCGACCTGCTCACAGATGGCGACCTTATAGCCCTTGGAGATGAGCTTTGCCACATAGCCCTCGTAGCTGTGGAACGGCACGCCGCACATGGGGGCGCGCTCCTCCATGCCGCACTGCTTCCCGGTCAAGGTCAAGTCCAGCTCCCGCGAGGCGGTCTTGGCGTCCTCGAAGAACATCTCGTAAAAATCGCCGATGCGGTAAAAAAGAATTTCGTCCTTATGCTGTTTTTTGATTTCAAGATACTGCTGCATCATAGGCGACAGCTCTGCCATGACGTACACCTTCCCTCCCTGTTTCTTCTGCCCGGTTTGCGAGCAAAAACTGCCTTTTGCAAGCAAAACGCGGCCTGCATAGCACAGCCGCGTTTCTGATTCTTGTTTCCGTCAGGCTCAGTGACAGCCGCCGCAGGTAGAGCAGCTGCCGGTGCAGGAGGCAGACGGCTCCTGCACGGTCATCGGGTCGCCGCCGTTCATCGCAGTGTTGATGATGGCGTCGATATAGTTGACGAGGTTCTCGCAGTCGCGCTTTGCCTCGTTGTAGGCGACCATGCCCTCGTCGGCCATGATCTGGGCGTAGAGGTTGTTCACCTTCTCGTTCAGCTCGGTGATGCGCTGGTCGTTGCGCTCCGACTTGCCGATCTCGTTGTTGAGGTCCATGCGGGCGAGGTTGAACTCGCCGATCATGTTCTGCAGCTCCTCGTCGTTATCG
>CAVJGY010000279.1:0-2292 GCA_963648915.1 Acutalibacteraceae bacterium
AGTGGGTGCAGGCCAAGGAGATCAGCGATATCTCCGGTTTTACCCATGGTATCGGCTGGTGCGCTCCCCAGCAGGGCGCCTGCAAGCTGACGCTGAACGTGAAGAACGGCGTCATCGAGGAGGCTCTGGTGGAGACCATCGGCTGCTCCGGCATGACCCATTCTGCTGCTATGGCTGGCGAGATCCTGCCCGGCAAGACCATTCTGGAAGCTCTGAACACCGACCTCGTCTGCGATGCTATCAACGTCGCAATGCGCGAGCTGTTCCTGCAGATCGTCTACGGCCGCAGCCAGACCGCTTTCTCTGAGGACGGTCTGCCCATCGGCGCAGGTCTGGACGACCTGGGCAAGGGCCTGCGTTCCATGACCGGCACCATCTTCTCCACCAAGGAGAAGGGCGTCCGTTATCTGGAGCTGACCGAGGGCTACATCAACAAGCTGGCTGTCGACGAGAACAACGAGGTCATCGGCTATCAGTTCGTCAAGCTGGGCAAGATGATGGAGGATATCCGTCACGGCAAGACCCCCAACGAGGCTTACGAGAAGAACGTGGGTACTTACGGCCGCTTCACCGCAGATCAGGGTGCTGTCAAGTACATCGACCCGCGTGAGGAATAAGAGAGGAGGAACAACTCATGGCAACTTTTGAATCTATGGATCGCCGCATGCCGAAAATCGAGGCATGCCTGAAGGCTAACGGCCTCGAGTCTCTGGACGCCTGCAACGAGATGCTCCTCGCTAAGGGCATCGACTGCGACAAGATCGTCCGCGGTGTTCAGCCCATCTGCTTCGACAACGCTGTCTGGGCATACACTCTGGGCACTGCCATCGCCGTTAAGCGCGGCCTGACCGATGCTGCTGAGTGCGCTGCTGCCATCGGCGAAGGTCTGGAAGCTTTCACCATCCCCGGTTCTGTCGCTGAGCAGCGTCAGGTCGGTCTGGGTCACGGCAATCTGGGTGCTCGTCTGCTGAGCGAGGACACCACCTGCTTCGCTTTCCTGGCAGGCCACGAGTCCTTCGCTGCTGCTGAGGGTGCTATCGGCATCGCTCGCACCGCAAACAAGGTCCGCAAGACCCCGCTGCGCGTCATCCTGAACGGTCTGGGCAAAGATGCCGCTTACATCATCTCTCGTATCAACGGCTTCACCTATGTGCAGACCGAGTACGACATCCCCTCTCAGACGCTCACCGTCGTCAAGGAGATCCCCTTCTCCACTGGCGAGCGTGCAGCTGTCAAGTGCTATGGCGCAAACGACGTCATGGAGGGTGTTGCCATCATGAAGAAGGAGGACGTCCAGTGCTCCATCACCGGCAACTCCACCAACCCCGTCCGCTTCCAGCACTTGGTCGCTGGTACCTATAAGAAGTGGGCCATCGAGAACGGCAAGAAGTACTTCTCCGTCGCTTCCGGCGGCGGCACGGGCCGTACCCTGCACCCCGATAACGTCGCTGCTGGTCCTGCCAGCTACGGCCTGACCGACTCTCTGGGCCGCGTTCACGGCGATGCTCAGTTTGCAGGTTCTTCTTCTGTTCCTGCACACGTCGAGATGATGGGTCTGATCGGCATGGGCAACAACCCGATGGTCGGCGCAACGGTCGCATGTGCTGTTGCTGCTGCACAGGCTAACGCCTAATTTTGTTCGGCAGAGGGGAGTCGCCTTCCGAATGGGCGATTCCCCTTTTTATGCTGATAGATGTTTGTTTTGGCAAACCAACAATTCATGAAGAAAGACAAGTTAGGAAGGAAATCAATCATGAAACTGAAGAAACGCATTGCCGCGTTCGCGCTGGCATCCGCGATGGCTCTGAGCCTGATCGGTTGCGGCGGCTCCAGCAGCTCGACTGCTGGCTCTGCCTCCGGCGTATCCGGCGAGTTCACCGGCTCTGCCAAGGGCATGGGCGGTGACGTTACCGTCACCCTGACCCTGACCGACAGCGTCATCACCGACTGCACCGCCGAGGGCAAGGACGAGACCCCGGGCATCGGCACGCTGGCTCTGGATCAGCTGCCCGGCGAGATCGCATCCAACAACAGCATCGCTGTCGACGCTGTGACGGGCGCGACCATCACCTCTGACGCTATCAAGGAGGCTGCTGCTGCCGCTCTGACCGCAGCCGGCCTGAACCCCGAGGACTACAAGTCCGCCATCGAGAACACCGGTGCAAAGGCCGAGGATTCCACCGTTGACGCCGACATCGTTGTCGTCGGTGCAGGCGGCGCAGGCATGACTGCTGCTATTACCGCTGCTGCCGAGGGCAAGAACGTCGTCATCGTCGAGAGTCAGGCTATGGT
>CAVJGY010000280.1:0-824 GCA_963648915.1 Acutalibacteraceae bacterium
CATCAGGGCGGCACAGGTCTCCCTACTCGCCCCGCAGAGAGCGGCGCGGGCACAGAACAGCTCCGTCCGACAGTCGGCCGTGTGCGAGTGGGTGTTCATGATACCGCCTGCAAGCTTGACGAGCTTGCCCACATGTCCGACCAACAACACCTCTTCAAATTTTGCCGTCGCTGCCATATCCATCGTATCACCGATAAAGTTCGAGGTTTTCACCACTGGGATGTCCGCAAACTCGGGATAGGTCTCATGCAGATAATCCAAGCCGTAATTGCCCGGCGCAAGGATGAGGCGGCGAGGTGTGCCTGCCCGCAGAGCGGCCTGATTCATCTCCAACTGGATGGTGTCCAGAATCGCCTGCTGGCTCATCGGCTCGACGATGCCGCTTGTTCCAAGAATCGACAGTCCGCCCTCCACACCGATATGCGGGTTGAAGGTCCGCTTTGCGATCTCTTCTCCGCCTTCGACTGAGATCGTCACGGCAAAGCCGCCAGGATAGGCCGCATTTTCTGCTTCCTTGCGGAGGGCTTCTCTTATCATTTCGCGCGGCACATGGTTGATGGCCGCTTCTCCGACCGGCTGATCGAGGCCGGGTTTCGTCACACGCCCGACGCCCCTGCCGCCAGAAATATGGATTTCTGTTGTATCCGGAAGCAGTTCTACCGTCGCAATGACAGGCAGACCCGTCGTCACATCCACATCATCGCCGCCGTCCTTTTCGATGGCGCACTCTGCACCATTTGCTGTTTTGCGGCAGAAGAGCGGCGCGACCTCGACGACGATCCCCTTCGGCGTCCGAAGCGCAACGCTTTCGGGCTTTTTTCCGG
>CAVJGY010000280.1:868-2291 GCA_963648915.1 Acutalibacteraceae bacterium
CGCTTTCGGGCGTTTTTCCGGTCAGCAAAAGCCGCGCCGCACCTGCCGCACCCAAGGCCGCGCACGTTCCGGTCGTGTAGCCACAGCGCAGAAGCTTCTGACCGCTCCGGACATAGTGCTCGAACTTTGGTTTTGTGGGCTTAGGTTTCCCGAAAACCGCCTCGTACTGCTCCTCGGTCAGACGGTAAAGCGTCCGGATATTGTCAGGCGCAAATGCTTTTTTCGACGTCAGAACGTCCGAAACGCCCTCCGGTGAAACGCAGACCACGGCGTCCGAGATCTTCTGCGCCATGTCCAGCTCGTGCAGGCTGACGATAACCGCCAAATTCTGCTCATGCGCCAGCTTTTGCAAAATCGTCAAAAGCTCGATTTTGCCCTTTACATCCAAAAACGACGTTGGTTCGTCCAGTAGAATCACTTCCGGCTGCTGACAGACCGCCCGCGCCAGCAGAACGCGCTGACGCTGACCGTCGCTGATGCAGTTGAAATCCCGGTTCGCGAGGGCGGACGCACCCACCAGTTCCAGCGCGGCGTTCACCTGCTCCCGGTCTTTTTCCGACAAAATTCCCAGCCGCCCGGTGTACGGGATGCGTCCCGCTGAGACGAACTCGAAGCAGGTCGTCAGCTCCATCCGGCGGGTGTGCGGGAGCATGAGGGCGAGCTTTTTTGCCCGCTCCGTGCCCGAATAGCTCCTGAGGTCCTGTCCATCCAGCAGGACTGCGCCGCCCAGCGGGTCGAGCTGTCCGGCCAGCGTCTTGAGCAGGGTCGACTTGCCTGCACCGTTCGGCCCGATCAGGGTCAAAATTTGTCCGCGCTTCACGCCCAGCGCGATTTTTTCCGCCAGCGGCGTTTTGCCGTAGCCGATGGAAAGCTCCTGCGTTTCACACGAAAAATCGTTTATTTTCTCGTTCATCCTCTGCCCTCCTCCCGGCGAATCAGCAGCCAAATGACGACCGGTGCACCAAACACCGCCGTCACCGAACTGATGGACAACTCGGTCGGTGCGAACAGACTGCGGGCGATGAGGTCGCACAGCAGGCAGAAGGCCGCACCGCCCAGACAACACCCGGGCAAGACATGGAGCGGCTTTGCACTGCCGAACAGCTGCTTCACCAGATGCGGCACAGCGATTCCCACGAAGGAGATCGACCCGGCAAAAGCGGTCACACAAGCGGCCAACAGACTGGAAAGGAGCACCAGTACGTTAGAAAATCGTTTCACGTTCACACCGACGCTCTTGGCATACTGCTCGCCCATCTGGTAAGCCGTCATCGGCTTCGAGAGCAGAAACGCCGCTGCTAATGCAGGCAGAACCACCAGAGCCGCGACGCGGACATTCGCCCACGTCATGCCGGAAAAGCTTCCCTGCGACCAGTTGTGGAGATTGACGATGTTGGAATCCTGCGCGAACGCTACCACGATA
>CAVJGY010000281.1:0-2287 GCA_963648915.1 Acutalibacteraceae bacterium
TCACCCCTCTATGTTATAATCAGGTTACAATAAAAAGCAGGAGGTGCAACGCAACATGACCGGCATGTATCGCTTTATTTTTGTTACCCTGTCTCTGATAGTGTTTGCTTTTGGTATTTTTCAGGGTGTCCGCGACCTGATGGGTAAAGACCCCATCTTCCGCCGCAGCAATGACCGCCGCCTGAACGACCCGGAATACCGCGCGATGTGGCAGAAAAAAGACGGCGTTCGTCAGATCGTCAGCTGCATCCTCTTTGTGCTGTATGTCATCTTTATTGATGCGCGGTTCAGCATGATTTTCCTCATTCTCGGCCTCATTGTGAATATCATTTATTCAGTCGCCTACGAATCGTGGGAGCATAGCAACGACTAAATTTTAAAAGTATCTTGCACCTCCTGTTCCCTCATGTTACAATGAGAAAAAACAACAGGAGGATTTTTTATTATGGTCAAGCACATCATTCTCTGGCAGCTGAAGGACGAGCTGTCCGACGCTGAAAAGGTCGAGATCAAGGCTGGCATCAAGGCGGGCTTGGAGGGTCTGGCCGGACAGATCCCCGGTCTGGTCGAGATCAAGGTCCACACCAATGGCCTTCCCTCTTCCAACGCCGACCTGATGCTGGACACCACCTTCGAGACCGCCGAGGCTCTCAAGGGCTACTCCACCCATCCGGCACATGTCGCTGTCGCCAACGGCAAAGTCCGTCCCTACTACAAAAACCGCGTCTGTCTGGATTACGAGATCTAAATTTTCTTTTCAGTTGACAAACCCTATATTTTTGCGTATTATAGGTAGAAGATACAAGGGATTATTCTGCCCCTGAGAAAGCAATCGCTCTCGTCCTTGGCGGGCTTTGACCCGGTTGGACGGGGGCGTTTTTGCTGCCACGATAGAAAGGAAGACAAATCCATGAGTGAGCACAAGACATTCTATATCACGACCCCGATCTATTACCCCAGCGACAAGCTGCACATCGGCCACAGCTACACCACCGTCGCCTGCGACGCACTGGCACGCTTCAAGCGGATGCAGGGCTATGACGTCATGTTCCTGACCGGAACGGACGAGCACGGCCAGAAGATCCAGGACAAGGCTGCGGACGCAGGCGTCACCCCGAAGGAGTACGTCGACAAGATCGTCGCGACCGTTAAAGATCTGTGGAAGCTGCTGGACGTCAGCTATGACCGTTTCATCCGCACCACCGACGATTATCACATGGAGACCTGCCAGAAGATCTTCACCAAGCTGTATGAGCAGGGCGACATCTACAAGGGCGAGTACATCGGCCACTACTGCAAACCCTGCGAGAGCTTCTGGACCGACAGCCAGCTGGTCGACGGCAAGTGCCCCGACTGCGGCCGCGAGGTCTACGACGCCCACGAGGAGGCTTACTTCTTCAAGACCGGCAAGTACGCCGACCGTCTGCTCAAGCTCTACGAGGAGAACCCCCAGTTCATCCAGCCCGAGAGCCGCAAGAACGAGATGATTGCCTTCATCAAGCAGGGCTTGCAGGACACCTGCGTTTCCCGCACCTCGGTCAAGTGGGGCATCCCTGTTCCCTTCGACCCCAAGCACACCATGTACGTCTGGGTCGATGCTCTGAGCAACTATATCTCCGCTCTGGGCTACGGCAACGAGACATACCACGACTACGACAAGTTCTGGCCGGCTGACCTGCACATGGTCGGCAAAGAAATTCTGCGCTTCCACACCATCCTGTGGCCGGCGATGCTGATGGCTCTCGACCTGCCGCTGCCCAAGCGGGTGTTCGGCCACGGCTGGCTGCTGATGAACGGCGGCAAGATGTCCAAGTCGGTCGGCAATGTCGTCGACCCGGTCATCCTCTGCGACCGCTATGGCGTCGACGCCATCCGCTACTTCCTGCTGCGTGAGATCCCCTTCGGCAACGATGGCATGTTCACCAACGAAGCCCTCATCAACCGCATCAACAGCGACCTTGCAAACGACCTCGGCAACCTGCTGAGCCGCACCGTCGCCATGTGCGAGAAGTACTTCGGCGGCACGGTCCACAATGTGGCCGGCAGCGAGGCCATCGACACTGAGCTGGAGACCATGGTGAACGAGCTGACCGCAAAAGTCACCGCCGACATGGACAACCTCACCATCCCGCAGGCTTTGATGGAAATTTTTGCCGTCATCCAGCGTGCCAACAAGTACATCGACGAGACTGCGCCTTGGGCTTTGGCAAAGGACGAGGCCAACAAGGAGCGTCTGGAGAGCGTGCTGTACCACCTGTGCGAGGCCCTGCGCGTCTGTGGCATCCTG
>CAVJGY010000282.1:0-2283 GCA_963648915.1 Acutalibacteraceae bacterium
GTGTAGCTCTGGATGTCCCAGCTGGCAAGGTCGCCCAGCTGCATCCGGACGAGGGCGGTAATTTGATCCTGCGACAGGCTGGTGACAAAGCAGTCCGCCGCCGCATCCATCAGCTTGGAGAAGCCCATCAGCAGGGCGGGGGACTTCAGCTTGTTTACCATCGCGTCGATGACCTTCATCTGGTTGATGCCGCGCTGGATGTCGCCGGACGCGAACGCGTGACGCTCACGGGCAAAGGCCAGAGCCGACTTGCCGTCCAGATGGTTCCAGCCCTCGGCGAAGGTGGTCGGGTCGTAGTAGCCCGGACTGCCGACCGAAGTGAACGCCTGATCGGAATAAACGTCCACGCCGCCGATGGCGTCAATGATGTTGATGAAGCCCGCAAAGTTGATGCGGATGTAGTGGTCGACGTTGATGCCGTACAGGTTGCCGAGGGTCGCCATGCTGGTCTCCACGCCGTAGAGTCCGGCATGGGTCAGCTTGTCCTTGCTGGATGTGCCCGCAAGGTCGACGTAGTAGTCGCGCGGCGTGTTGATAAGAGCCACCCGCTTGGTCTTGGGGTTGACGACGGCCAGAATGTTGACGTCGCTGCGGGCCTTTTCGGTCAGCTCACCGCGGTTGTCCACGCCGCTCAGATAGACGACGAAGGGCTCTTTGGTGATTTTGTTCGCCTCTGCACCCGTCAGCAGACCGGAGGTCATGCTGTCGAGGGCGGAAAGTCCTTGCTGTGCCCAGACACAGCCCAAGGCCATCGCCGCACAGAGGACGACCGAGAACACCCGGGCGACCGTGCCGGGCACTTTGTACTCCTGACACCGCTTGACGAGCAGCCAGAGCAAGGCCAGAAGAGCCGTGATGATGACAAGATAGAGTGCGGGAAGCATCTGGGTGCGCCAGAGCTGCACCAGTGCGGCCACGCTCAGAATGGCCTGTAAAACGAGCAAGAGCATCCCTCGTTTCGGAGTCTCGGCGGGCTGCTCGGTCTTTTTGGGCGCAGAGCGGCGCGGAGGCTCGTTGTGATGATTGGAATCGTTGTTTTTCGGGGGCTTCGGGGGCGGGGTCTGCTTTTGAGGTGCGGGCGGGACAGGGGAGAAGAAATCTGCGCTGTCCACCTCCACCGTGCCGTGCTCCGGACGGTGCGGGCCTCGATGGATGTGCCGGGAGGTATCCTCGTCGGCGCGGGAATTTTTTTCGTCAGACATGGAAGTTACTCCTTTTGCTGTGTGTCTCAGGACACGGGAACGATGGTCAGCACTGCGCGGGCAGGCAGACAGGTCGCGGACTGATCCTCTTCGGTCAGCCAGCCGAACGACTCACAAATGTGGTCGGGGCAGGGCGAATCGATGAACCGTGCCGCGCCGTCCTTGACCTCGATGTGGACGGTCAGATATCCGGTGTCCACGTCGTAGGTCTTGTCCTCCGTCAGCGGGATGGGCATGACCGTGTTGCTGTCGCCGTAGATCAGCTCTGCGGCAAGGGTCGCGCCGGGCGTCTTGCTGGCCGAACGGAGCGCGAACAGCACCCCGGCGGCGGCAAGGATGACCGCGGCAAAGATCAGGTTGACGAGTAGTTTCTTGTTTTTCATAGGTTATCCTTTAAGGGGGATCTGCTCCAGCTCAGCCAGCCAGAGTGCGGCGCAGGCGTCGCTGGGCATCCGCCAGTCACCGCGCGGCGAGAGGGTCACGCTGCCGATCTTCGGGCCGTCGGGCAGGCAGCTCCGCTTGAACTGCTGGGCGAAGAACCGCCAGTAGAAGTTCCGCAGCCACTTGTACAGCACCTCGTCCGGGTACTCGGCACGGCCTGCAAACGCCGCCTTTGCCAGCCGGAAAATTTTCGCCGGGCCGAAGCCGAAGCGGAGGACGTGGTAGAGATAGAAGTCGTGCAGCTCGTACGGGCCGACCAAGTCCTCGGTTTTCTGGGAGATCTCGCCGTCCTTCGCGGGCAGAAGCTCGGGGGAAACGGGGGTGTCCAGAATGTCAAGCAGGACGGTTTTCAGGGTCTCGGTGGCGGCGATGTCGGCCTCATACTGGACGAGATGCCGCACCAGCGTCTTGGGGACACCCGCGTTCACGCCGTACATGCTCATGTGGTCGCCGTTGTAGGTCGCCCAGCCCAGAGCCAGCTCGGACAGGTCGCCCGTGCCGACCACCAAGCCGCCCGTGCGGTTGGCGGTGTCCATCAGCTCAAGGGTGCGGACGCGTGCCTGACCGTTCTCGAAGGTCACGTCCAGCACGCTCTCGTCCTGTCCGATGTCGGCAAAATGGCTGTGGACGGTGTTTGCAA
>CAVJGY010000283.1:0-2282 GCA_963648915.1 Acutalibacteraceae bacterium
CCCCAGTTCCCCGGCAATGAGATCTAACATCTGACACTGCAAAACGGCTGCTGCACGAAATGGTGCAGCAGCCGTTTTTTGTTTAACTCAGCCGATTCAATTTGATTGCGATATACGGGTTCGGGAGCTTCAGCTCGTCCGCGAGGTCCTCTTCGGTAGTGTACTTATCCGCCGCCATGCCGACCATGACAACACAGGTATCGAATTTTCCCTCCGGCGACAGAGCGGTGATCTTCGCTTCGCCGTCTGCAACGGCTGTCACAACGCCGTTAATGTCAACGGTCGCGACGCCCGGATTGCTGCTGATCCATGTGATGGGGACATTCTTGCCCGCTTCCACGGCAACAGCCGCCGTCAGCGTCTCTTGGTCGCCCGCTTCCCGCAGGAGCAGGTCATTCTTGTTCAGGGTCACCTTGCCGACCTCCGACGTGACGGTCACGCCGCAGCGCAATGCCTGTCCGTTCGACACCAATGCGGTGATGGTCGCCTTCCCGACGCCCTCCGCCGTGACCTTGCCGTCGGCGTCCACCGACGCCACCGCCGGGTCGCTGCTCATCCACTGATAGACATACAGGAACGACTGTTCGTTGTTCGTCAGGCTGAGCGTTGCCGCCGGGTGCAGGTCGTCCGCCTTTATTGTCAGCTCCAAGCTGTCCTGATCGAGGGCGGGCTTTTCGTCGCTGTGCTCGGTGTCCTTGTGGACGGTCACCTGACAGACTGCGCGGTCGCCCCGGTCGGACACCGCCGTGATGGTCGCCGTGCCTGCACTGCGTCCGGTCACTCTGCCGTCGCCGTCGACGGTTGCAACGGTCGGGTTGCTGCTCATCCAGACGATGAAATAATAGTCCTCGCTCTGCGTTCCGGTATATAAGTAGGCCTTGGGACGCGGGTCGTCGGCCGTGATGGTAAGCTCCAGCTCCCCCACATCCAGCTCAAGACCGTTGCTGTTCCGCGCCGAAAGAAGCTGCATCGCGGGCGCGGCCTGTGCCGCAAGCGGGCAGACCAGAAGCACCCCGCTGAGAAGCAGTGCCGCCAGACGTTTTCCGGGTCGTTTCATCCGTCCGTTTTCCCTCCTTTGTGCTGTCATATGATGCTGCGTTAAAATTTTTCAACCCATTCATACAGTTCATTTTACACACCGGGAAAAGACGGGTCAAGTTTTTCGACCGAAGTCTCACAGATTCGCAATGGTTTTCGTGGAGTGTCACAAAAAGTCCGACACGAAATTGTGCAGAAAGCTGTTATGCCGATGCAGGGGTATAATACTGTGCCTGCGCATTCCACAGCTCGTGATATTTGCCGCTCTCGTCGGCAAGGAGGGATTCATGCGTGCCCTGCTGGATGACTGCGCCGTTGTCGAACACCGCGATTTCATCGCAGAACTTACAGGAGGACAGACGGTGGCTGATATAAATTGCGGTCTTATCGCCTGCAATTTCATTGAATTTCGAGTAAATTTCCGCTTCGGCCAGCGGGTCAAGGGCGGCGGTGGGTTCATCGAGGATGATGAAGGGGGCATCCTTGTACAGGGCGCGGGCGATGGCAATTTTCTGCGCCTCGCCGCCCGAGACCTCCACGCCGTTCTCATCCAGATTTTTATAGAGGTTAGTGTTCAGTCCCTCCGGCATCTTCGCCAGACGTTCGCCGAAGCCTGCCTTTTCCAGACAGTCGGTCACACGGGCGGCATCGTAATTCTGCCGTGCCGCGACGTTCTGTCCCAATGGCTGCGCCAACAGCTGGAAATCCTGAAAGACCACCGAGAAGATGTCCATATACTCGTCATAGCGATACTTCCGGATGTCGATGCCGTTCAGCAGGATGACACCCTCGGTGGGGTCGTAGAGACGGCAGAGCAGCTTGATGAAGGTCGTCTTTCCGCTTCCGTTCATCCCGACGACGGCCAGACGCTCGCCGACCTTGAACTTCATGTTGACGTGCCGCAGGGCGTACTGTTCACTTTCCGGATACCGGAAGGACACGTCCCGGAACTCCACCGTATACTGGCGGTCGCTCCGCTTTTCGGTCGTCAGACTGCCCTGATACATCTTGTTCGGGAGGTCGAGATAGGCGAAGATGTTCTTCATGTAGACGCCGTTGATCTCGAAATCCGCCAGCATATTTACCAGCGTTACCACGCCCTGAAACAGGTTCGTGGCCGCACCGAGATACTGCGCCACTTCGCCTAGACCGAATGCCCCGCCGCAGGCTTTCAGGCAGACAAAGAGATAAACCAATCCCATCAGCAGAGCCGATACCGACGACGATGCCGCCCGCAGAAGTCC
>CAVJGY010000284.1:0-2281 GCA_963648915.1 Acutalibacteraceae bacterium
CACTGCATCCGACAGCAGTGCTTCCTCCACCGAAACGCCCAGCGCATCCAGCGTTGCATCGTCGAGTGCATCTTCCAGTGCTTCCGCAAGCGAAGCCCCCTATGAGGCCGAGATTCGCTCCCTCATCAACCAGCTGTACGCGGTCAAAGCCAAGGCCGAAAGCGGTCTGAACAGTGCGATCGCTTCTGCAACGGCAGAATACAAGGCTCTGCCCGCCGAAAAGCAGACCCAGACCCGGAAGATCGCCATCTGCATGGGAAAGGCCGGACAGCTGAAATCGCTGGAATCCTCCTGCGACAAAGAAGTCGAGAGCATCGTTGCGCAGATGCGGAAGGTCCTGACCGAGAACGGCCAGCCCACCACCTTGGCAGATCAGGCCATGAGCAGCTACAAGGCCGAAAAGAGCGCGATGTACGCTTCTCTGACGAGCAAGCTCTACGGCTGATATCCGGCCGGAATCCTCCATCTGTGAAAAGTATGACTTTTCCCTTGACAAGAGCGGATGGATATGGTATTTTAAAGTTCCTAAAATATCGTGTGGATTTTTACAGTGTCTACTATTTTTCGCCACACAATGGTTCACGAAAGAGCCGTTGTGTGGCTTTTTTGTGCGCAAAAATCCAGATAGTCCCAGATAATCTAAGAAAAGGAGTCCCGAAACGTGAACGATACCTTTATGAAAACCCGGCCAGTGTTCCCGCTTTTGCTGTCGATGGCGTTGCCGAACGTCATCTCGATGCTGGTCAACTCTCTTTATAATATTGTAGACAGCCTCTTCGTCGCGCAGATCAGTGAGCAGGCCATGACCGCGCTGTCCCTCGTCTACTCCATCCAGAATTTTGTGAATGCGGTATCCATCGGTTTTGGCGTGGGCATCAACGCACAGATCTCTTTCTACCTCGGCGCGGGCGACCGCGAAAAGGCCGACACTGCTGCGACCCACGGCATGATGTTCTCCGTCCTGCACGGCGCGCTGGCGATGCTCATCTGTCCGCTCATCATGCCGACCTTTCTGGCACGGTTCACCCCGGACACCGAGGTCGTTTCGATGGGCGTGACCTACTCCACCATCGTATTTCTGTTCTCCATCATCAATATGGCGTCCCTTGCCTTTGAGAAGATGTTTCAGGCCGTCGGCCGGATGAAGCTGACGATGATCGCGCTCGTGACAGGCTGTGTCTGCAACATTCTGCTCGACCCGCTGTTGATTTTCGGCGTCGGCCCGTTCCCCGCCCTCGGCATTGCAGGCGCGGCACTCGCGACCGGCATCGGCCAGCTGTTGACCCTCTGCGTTTACCTGTTTGTCTACACCCGGACGGAAACGCCTGTTCATCTGCGCAAGAATCTGCTTCGCCCGAATGCCGCCCTCGACGGCAAGCTGTACGGCATCGGCATCCCGGCCATCCTGAATCTTGCTCTGCCTTCCCTGCTCGTCACCTTCCTGAATGGTCTGCTGGCGACCTTCTCCCAGAGCTATGTGGTGGTTCTGGGCATCTACTACAAACTCCAGACCTTCCTGTATCTGCCCGCGAACGGCATCGTGCAGGGAATGCGTCCGCTGGTCGGCTACAACTACGGCGCAAACGAGCACAAGCGCGTGTCGAAGCTCTACAACCTGACCCTCATTCTGAGTGCGGGCATCATGGCCGCCGGAACGCTCATCTGCCTGTTCGCGGCGGAGCCGCTCATCGCGCTCTTCTCCACCAATCCGGAGACCATCGCCATCGGACAGACCGCTCTGCGCATCATCTGCATCGGCTTCGTCGTGTCGGCAGTGTCTACCACCTCTTCCGGCGCATTGGAGGGTCTGGGCAAAGGCGTCGAGTCCCTCGTCATCTCCCTCTGCCGCTATGTCATCTTCATCATGCCGCTGGCATGGCTGCTCTGCCGCTCCCTCGGCCCGACCGGTGTCTGGCACGCCTTCTGGGTCACTGAGGTCCTCTCCGCCGTCATTGCTTATGCCGTGTATCATAAGGCGGTGGCGAAGAGGTAATTTCATAAAATACCCAAAAACTCCTCAAGCAGAACGAAAGAACTGCTTGAGGAGTTTTTTGTGCATATCTTTGATTTTTGAGACGTTTTTTATCTCTTTGGTGTCCAGTTTGTACAGTTTACCCCCCCCCCGAATTTGTTCAACCTGCACATTTCAATTCTGCATTTTTCTGTCAAAAAGCATCAATTATCACCATTTTCGTATGATACAATTGTTTTTTCTGAACGGAAGTGGTATTTTATTCGCGTATGGAGGTAATCGCAATGGCTTCTGACAGCAGCTTTCGCT
>CAVJGY010000285.1:0-2250 GCA_963648915.1 Acutalibacteraceae bacterium
GTCATGGGCACAGCGCCGTGGTAGAGCAGGTTGCCGTTCTCGATGTGGTAGACGCTGCCCTTTGCATACAAAAATTCGATGTGCTGCTGCAATTTCTCGCTCTGGCGGAAGGACTGCACCAGCTTGCGGAGGACGACCTTTTCGTCCTCGTTCAGTGCTGCCGGGTCTTTCGGGTCGACGGTCGGGAAGGAAGTGTCACGGAGCGGATACTCCTTGTCGCCGACCATGACCGTCCCCTTCTCCCAGTTGATGCGGCGGAGGTAATCGCGCCCCTGCATCTTGAAATCCGGGTTGCGGTCGATGACCTGACACTCCATCTTGAGCATCAGGATGGTGACGGCCTTGTGCATGACGGCGCACCGATGGAGCATTCCGGGGGTGTACGGACCGCGTGCGGCGTCGGTGTGGGGCATCCAGATGCTCAGGTCATCCTCGCCGTAGAACTGCTCGGCCATCCGCTGTAAATGGCGCAGGTTGATGCCGTAGCAGTCCTCGAGCATCCCGTGGTTGTGGTAGGCCAGCGTGGTTTTCAGGACGGTGCAGATGCAGATGGGGCTTCCGGCCGCTGCACCCATCCATACCACGTCATGGTTGCCCCACTGGATATCGACGTTGTGGTGGCGCATGAGCAGGTCAAGGATGATGTCGGGGCGGGGGCCGCGGTCGAACAGGTCGCCGACGATGTGGAGCTTATCGACGGCCAGACGCTTGATCAGCTCACACAGACGGACGATGAACCGGTCGGCACGGCCATTCTCGATGATGCTGCCGACGATCTGTCCGTAGTACAGGTCTTTGTCGTGGTCCTCGAAGTGGGCGTGGAGCAGCTCGTCCAGAATATAGCCGCAGCTGGACGGCAGGCAGGCACGGACATGCTCGCGGGTGTGCTTGGACGAGACGAGACGGCAGATGTCGATGAGACGGAGCAGCGTTTCGCTGTACCACTGCTCGAGGGCTTCCTCGTCGGCACAGCGGTCTTTCAGCTGAGGGAGCTTCTCGTTAGGGTAATAGATGAGGGTCGCAAGCTCGGCACGGGTGGCCTCGGGCACAGCATCCCCCAGAACGATGTCGACCTTTTCCCGGATGACACCGGAAGCCGAATTGAGGATGTGGACGAAGGCTTCATTTTCGCCGTGCAGGTCGCTCATGAAGTGCTCCGTGCCCTTGGGGAGCTTGAGAAGTGCCTGTGTGCTGATAATTTCGCTGGCCGCAGACGCCTGCGAGGGGTAATCCCGCGCAAGCAGAGACAAATATTTCAGGTTATCCCGGATCTCGTCGGTTTCGGTACGCATGGTTTCCTCTCCATATATTTTTGTGTATAATCGCCAGAGAAAACGAATTATCGTTTCTTTCTGGCAGACAGACAATCAGGATATTTCGAGAATGTGGATAAAATCAGCATCAGATGAAGCACATCTGTACAGTTTTCAGAAAAAATGGTACGCCAGTGGACACGTCTTGCGTTGTGGCCTTTGTCTTCCCAAACTTTCTGCGGCAGCAAACCTCTCATATCCAGCAGGCTTCTCCGACAAGCGGAGACCTCAATTCCTTCGTTCTGCCTATCCACAAATGGGTGCCGCGGCTGCTCCGTTGCGAGGTCATGCCTCAAGGAAAAATTCTAACGCGGCTAATCGGCTCAAAAATCCTGATTCAGTTTATTTATTCCTATTCAGCACCTTTTCAGATGGACGTTTGCCTGAATAGAATCTTATTGTTTGTCAAGCGGCTTTTGCCTGCCCCGGACGGAGGATATCCGCACGGAACCGTGTGCTGCTGTAATCCATCCCATGTGACAGAAGCACATAGAAGATGCGAATTAGCTTACAGCCCACAGCAATCACTGCCTGCGTTCCTTTCAGTGGATTGTCCTTTCGGGTCGTATAATAGGTGTACACTTCCCGGAAGTCTTCGTTGCTGCGGATCAGCGGCAGGACTGCCTGAAACAGCAGTCTGCGCAGTCTCCTTCGGCCGCGCTTGCTGATTGAGGTGCGGCCTTTGTGTTTGCCAGAACTGTTTTCTTTCGGCTCCAATCCGGCAAGCTTCTGAATCTGTTTCGGAGAAGTAAAACGTCCAATATCTCCGACCTCAGCCAGAAATCCAGCAACAGTAATAATTCCAATGCCTTTGACTGCAAGCAGCTTTTCAGCATTCGGCACCTTTAGGAGTTCTTCCTGCAATACCGCCGTAATACGTTCAAGCTGCTCTTTTTTCGTAAAGTAATCTTCCAACAGAAGATGCAGATTCATTCTT
>CAVJGY010000286.1:0-2243 GCA_963648915.1 Acutalibacteraceae bacterium
CTGAACGTAGTGAAGCGGATGAGGTGTTATCCTGCCGGAAAAAGAATCTTTCCTTCACGCTTCCACCTCATCAGTCTGCTTCGCAGACAGCTTCCCCTCAAGGGGAAGCCTATAAATGAAAATAGGAGAGCCTGCAAAACAGGCTCTCCTACATCGGCGTTAGCAACGCGAATAATCTAAAGCAACTAGCGACGTCAATTACTTGAACTTGCGCTTGCGGGCTGCTTCGGACTTCTTCTTGCGCTTGACAGACGGCTTCTCGTAAGCCTCGCGCTTACGGACCTCTGCGAGCACACCGCTGCGAGCAGTGCTACGCTTGAAGCGACGCAGTGCGCTCTCCAGCGACTCGCCCTCTTTAACACGAATTTCCGACATCTTATTCCCTCCCTTGGACCGTGAGGCAGGAATTTCGTTGTTACATGGTAACTAACAGTAGACAGTATAGCGCATTTTCTCTCGTTCGTCAACCTTTTTTGGAAAGTTTTTTTACAAAAACTTTCATCCGACCGCGAAGGACACCTCCCGGCGGAGCAGCCAACGAACCGAATGCGTCCGGGAAGGTTTCTCAGCCCTTGACTGCCAGATTGACGAGGCGGCCCTTGACGTAAATTTCCTTCACGATGGTCTTGCCGGCCAGAGCCTCGGCCACTGCCGGGTCTGCCTTTGCCGTTGCAATGGCATCCTCAGAGGTGATGTCTGCGGCGACCTTCAGACGAGCCTTGACCTTGCCGTTGACCTGCACTGCGATCTCCACAGTTGCCTCAACGCACTTAGCCTCCTCGTATGTCGGCCACGGATAGTAAGCCAGCTGCTCGTCGTGGCTGTGACCCAGCTTCTCCCACAGCTCCTCGGTCATGTGGGGAGCGAACGGGTTCAACAGCTGAACAACCGTCTCGAACTCGGCCTTGGTCGCGCCGCCGTTGTCGTACAGGGCGTTCACGAGGGTCATGAGCTGTGCGATGGCAGTGTTCATCTTCAGGGTCTCGATGTCTGCGCTGACCTTCTTGATGGTCTGGTGCATCAGAGTCTCGATCTGCGGACGATAGCCCTCGCCCTCGACCAGCTTGTCGGACAGTGCCCAGACACGGTCGAGGAAGCGGTTGCAGCCTGCGATGGCAGAGGTCTGCCACGGAGCAGCCTGCTCGAAGTCGCCCATGAACATCTCGTACAGACGCATGGTGTCTGCGCCGTACTGGTCGACGACCTCATCCGGGTTGATGACGTTGCCCAGAGACTTGGACATCTTGACGATGGGGTGGCGGGACATCTCGCCGTACTTCTCCTCCAGAGCCTTCTCAGCGGCCTTCTGGCTGCCGTACTCCTTCAGCAGCTTCTCCTGCTCGTCTGCGGGCAGGTTGACGAAGCTGTGGGGGTTCAGGCCGAGGATCATGCCGTGCGCGGTGCGCTTCTGATAGGGTTCCGGAGAAGGCACTGCGCCGATATCGTACAGGAACTTGTGCCAGAAACGGCTGTACAGCAGATGCAGGGTGGTGTGCTCCATGCCGCCGTTGTACCAGTCGACCGGAGACCAGTATTCCAGAGCTTCCTTGGAAGCGATGGCATCCTTGCAGTGAGGATCCATGTAGCGCAGGAAGTACCACGAAGAACCAGCCCACTGGGGCATAGTGTCAGTCTCACGGGTAGCAGGGCCGCCGCAGCAGGGGCAGGTGGTCTTGACCCAGTCGGTGTGACGAGCCAGCGGGGACTCACCGTCCGGGCCCGGCTCAAAGTCGGTGATGTCGGGCAGGGTCAGGGGCAGGCTGCTCTCGGGGAGCGGCTGCCAGCCGCACTTCTCGCACTTCACCATCGGGATGGGCTCGCCCCAGTAACGCTGACGGCTGAACACCCAGTCACGGAGCTTGTAGTTGACCTTATCCTTGCCCTTGCCGTTTGCTTCCAGCCACTCGATCATTTTGGCCTTTGCGTCGGTGACGGACAGGCCATTCAGGAAGCCGGAGTTCACCAGCGTGCCAGTTGCAACATCGGTGAAAGCAGCCTCGTCGAGGTTGGACGGGGTATTGCCCTTGACGACCTCGATGATGGGCAGGCCGAACTTCTTGGCGAACTCCCAGTCGCGGTCGTCGTGGGCAGGCACGGCCATGATAGCGCCGGTGCCGTAAGTTGCCAGAACATAATCAGAGATGAAGATGGGGACCTCCTTGTCGTTGACCGGGTTGATACCCATAACGCCGTCGAGACGAACGCCGGTCTTTTCCTTGTTCAGCTCGCCGCGCTCGAAGTCG
>CAVJGY010000287.1:0-2229 GCA_963648915.1 Acutalibacteraceae bacterium
TGGTGGACGGTACAGGACTCGAACCTGTGACCTCCTGCACGTCAAGCAGATGCTCTACCAGCTGAGCTAACCGTCCATATGTCGTGTCGACTCCAATATGATACCACAGGTTTCGCTCAAATGCAAGGGCTTTTTTGAAAAAACTTGAAATTTCTCTTTTTGGCTCTTTGGGGGAGAGCCGCTTCCGGGAGAAAACGAAGCGGGCAGGGAACGCCATTCTATAATTTTCTCTATTTAAAGTTAAAGTGCCCGGCGGATGATATCGTAGAGGACGGGCTTCATATGGTCGATATCGTCGGGTTTGCCTTCGAGGATGCTGGAATAGCAGACCGACATGCACATGCTGCCGAGGGCGGTGATGCGCTGGTAAATCTCCCGTTCGGTGCGTCCGGCCATTTCGGGGCTGGTGAGGATGGCGTCCAGCAGCTTCCGCATCAGAGGCTCGGCCTCGGTGCTGGCCTCCAACTGGTCGAGTCCCGGCCAGACGAAGCTGCGCTCCAGAAAGCGGAGCATCAGCAGGTCACTGCGGAGAGCCTCGATGATGTGGTCGATGACGAAGATCATCTTGTCCGGGAAGGAGACGGCATCGCTCTGCTGCTCGACGGCGGTGCAGGCCTCGTCCAGCAGTTGATAGCTCACCCGGCCAAGCAATGCCTGCGTGACCGCCCCTTTATCGGCAAAGTAGAGATAGAACGTCCCCTTTGCCACCTTTGCGCGGGCGGTGATGTCGGCCACGCTGGTCTTGGATGCACCGCGCTCGAGGAACAGCTCGTAGGCTGCGTCCAACAATGCTTTGCGCTTTTCCTGTTTCTTTCCTTCCACAGTGCTCATTCTGGTTTTAGATCCTCTTTTCTGCGGTGTTCTGTATGTCTCAATTAGTTTAGCAGTCCTTTCGCCCTTGTGCAAGCCCAAAATGAGGCGGACGAGTTAGACAATGTTCGGCCTTTGATAAGAAAACTGACTTTTGGTCATTTTTTGCCTTGACACCCTTCACGGATGGATTATAATAGTGCTTGCTCAGAAATGACTGACAGTCAGTTTTGAGCAGAGTTCAATCAATTCAACTTTCTATGGAGGGTTCTCATGAAAAAGATCGCACAGGGCATTGTGCGGTTGCGGAAGCTGATCCTGACAGTGGCGATTTTGCTGCTGATCCCTTCCGCGATCGGTGCAGTGGCTACCCGCATCAACTATGACATCCTCACCTACCTGCCGCAGGACTTGGATTCCATGATCGGCGAGGTAGTGCTGGAGGATGACTTCCATCTGGCCTCCACCGGTATGATAACGGTCGAGGGCCTGCCAACCAACGAGCTCATCGCCATGAAGAAGGACATCGACGCTGTTCCCGGCGTCACCCAGACCTTCTGGCTCAGCGATGTCATCGACCCGAGCATCCCGACCGAGATGCTCCCGGCGGACATCCAGCAGTTCATGTTCGGCAAAAATGATTCCACCATGCTGATCGTCCGGTTCGACGGCCCGAGTGCCAGCGACGAGACGATGAACGCCGTCAAACAAATTAAGAAGGTGCTCCGCAAGGACTGCTTCTTCGGCGGCATGAGCGTCATTCTGGAGGACACGAAAGACCTCATCAATCAGGAAATGCCGCTCTACATCATCTGTGCAGTCGGCGCGAGCCTGCTGGTCCTGTTCCTCTCGCTGGAAAGCACCATCACCCCGCTGCTGTTCATGCTGGGTCTGCTGTTCCCCATCGCGTACAACTTCGGCACGAACATCTTCCTCGGCCAGATCAGCTACATCACTGAGGCTCTGGCGACCGTCCTGCAGCTGGGCGTCACGATGGACTTCTCCATCTTCCTGCTGCATCGGTATCAGGAGGAAAAGGAGATCCGCTCCAACAATGAGGAAGCGATGGTCTCCGCAATTTGCAAGACGATGACTTCCATCTCCGCTTCCAGCTTGACGACCATCGCAGGCTTCCTTGCACTGTGCGCGATGCGCCTGACGCTGGGCCGCGATATCGGTATCGTCATGGCAAAGGGTGTTGCACTGGGCGTTATCTGCACCGTCGTCATCCTGCCCGCGCTGATCTTGTCCTTTGACCGTCTGGTCGAGAAGTACAAGCACCGCACCGTCATCCCTCAGCTGACGAAGCTCAGCTACTTCGTCTCCAAGCACTCTAAGAGCATCGTCGCTATCTTCATTGTCATTCTGATTCCGTTCGCGATCGCACAGCAGAAGACCGATGTTTACTACACCCTGTTC
>CAVJGY010000288.1:0-1618 GCA_963648915.1 Acutalibacteraceae bacterium
AGCTCGGACGCCTCGTATTTTTCGACGCCCAGCTTGCCGTTTTCCGCCCAGTCGACTTCCAGACCGATGGTCTTGAGCAGCTCGGAAGCAATTTCAGCGTTCAATGCGTTATCCTCGACCAGAAGCACCTGCTTGCCTGCGTAGAAGGACTTCATATCCTTCTTCTTGACTGGGTGCAGGATGGCGTCCCGCTGTTCGTCAGAAGCCGCCGGGAGGGGCAGCTCCACGATGAAGGTCGAGCCTTCGCCCAGCTTGCTCCGGACGGTCAGCGTGCCGCCCATCCGCTCGGTGAAGCCCTTCACCACCGACATTCCCAAGCCTGTACCCTCGGTTTTCGAGATGCGGCTGTCCTCGGCGCGGGCGTAGTCGTCGCAGATGTGGCTGACAAATTCCTCACTCATGCCGATGCCGTTATCCGCACAGACAAAGCGGTAGCGGTCGTCCGGCAGGCAGGTCATGGAGACATGAATCGTGCCGCCGCCATTGGTGTACTTGATGGCGTTGGAGACGATGTTGATGATGATCTGACTGACGCGGGTGACGTCGCCCAGAACCACCCGGTCGTCCCGGTCGCATTCGACGGTCAGGTTTTGCTCTTTCTTTTCGGCCAGCGGGCGCAGCATCTCCACGCTGTCCCGGACACAGGAGGACGGGCTGAACGGTGCGCTGAGCAGCTCGACCCGGCCATGTTCCAACTGGTTCACGTCCAAAATCGAGTTGATGAGCACCAACAGGTACTCGCCCTCGCTGGTGATGTTGTCCAGTGCCTTTTCCAGACGGGGCGTATCGTATTTATACTTCTGGGCGACCTGCGTCATGCCCAGAACGACATTCAGCGGGGTGCGGATGTCGTGGCTCATTTTGGAGAAGAAATTCTGCTTTGCGTCGTTGGCCTCCCGCGCGTTTTCGAGGGCGACGGCCAGCTCTGCGGCGATCTTTTCCTGCTTGCGGCTGTTCTGCGCGGACTGGATATACAGCGCGAGGAACACCAGCGCGGCCACTCCCACAACAATGAGCAGGCCGCTGACCTCCGGGTGGGTGTAGAGGTAGCGGACAAGGCTTTCGTCCCGCTCCCGGTTCAGATTGCTCTGGATGCTCTCGGTGCTCAGCTCCTCGGCGACCTCGCTCAAGGTCTTATCCCAAAGGCCGTAGAAAAGGTAGCTGTCCTCGGCGTTCACGCCCATCCGCAGTTCCATCGACGCGAAGGGCACGACATCTGCACGCAGGCGGTTCATCGCGTCACTTTTCGTCACCTGCTGGGCGGTGTAGGTCAGGAGAAGTGCACCGTCGACCTTTCCGCTCAGCACATCCTGCACGCATTGGTCGAGGCTGTCCTCTTCGACAAGCTCCACGCCCTGCCAGGTCTTTTCCGCGATGCTGCGAACAGCGATGTTATCCTGTAACACCGCGATTTTTTCCCGCTTGTCGGCCGGGTCGGAACGCTGCAGCAGGGACATCGCCGTTGTCAGATAGGGGTCGGTCAGCTTGTAGGCACAGCCCTCTTCATCCTCATAGTAGGAAGTCACATCCATCCAGACGTCGACCTCGCCCTCGGTCAGCATCCGCTCATACTCGGCCTTGGAGGTGACCGGGACAATTTCGTAGTCCAGACCCAGAC
>CAVJGY010000288.1:1650-2225 GCA_963648915.1 Acutalibacteraceae bacterium
ATCCATCCAGACGTCGACCTCGCCCTCGGTCAGCATCCGCTCATACTCGGCCTTTGAGGTGACCGGGACGATTTCGTAATCCAGACCCAGACGGTTCGCCGTCTCGGTGAAGAGGTCGGCGACAATGCCGTAGGCTTTGCCGTTCTCGTACCACGAATAGGGCGTTGTATCCGGGTTCATGACAGCGCGGATGACCGTCTCGTTCTCTTTCAGCCGGTTCAGGTAGGCCTTTTCAGTGGCGGTGAACTCCGAATTTTTAGACGGAGAGCCGTAATATTCATTATACAAATCGGTGCGCCAGTTCGGGGTCTCGACGTTCATATCGTCGATGGCTTCATCCAGTGCGTCGACAAGTGCCTGATCCTCTTTGCGGGCCATCAGGTAGTAGGGCGTTTCGGCAAACTTCTCGATGACACGTTCATCTTCGGGCGTGCCGATGTAGCTGTTGACAATGGCGTCCACCTCGCCCGTGATCAGGGCGTTGGACAGCTCAGCGGGCGTTTCGTAGTAGGTGATCTCGTAGGAGAAGCCCTTGCTGTCTGCAAATTCCAGAAACGCCTCATTATAGGTATGGC
>CAVJGY010000289.1:0-2215 GCA_963648915.1 Acutalibacteraceae bacterium
TCGGTCGTGGCGTCGCCCAACTGCTTCGGGTAGCCGACGGCCTCCATATATTTATAGGTATACTCGACCTCGATGCGCACCATCTCGTCCACGAAATTGTGGAAGCGCGTGCCATAGGAGGAGTCCAGCAGAAGCCGGAACTCGTCCAGATGGTCGTACATGTAGTCCACCAAAATCTCCATGCCGTTGGCGGCATAGTCGACCATCTCCGCCTCCTGCGCCTTACTGTCCATCTGGTGAAAGCTCTCCTGAATTTTCAGGAATCGCTCCATCATCCCGCTCACGACCGGCTCGACGATGGCACAGAACAGCCCCTCTTTGTCCTTGAACCGGACATAGATGGAGTTGGTGCTGGTATCGGCCGCCGCCGCAATGGTGCGGAGAGAGGCGTCGGTATAGCCCTTTTCCAGAAATTCCTGCTTTGCACAGGTCAAAATGCGTTCCGAGACGCCCTCGATTTGCTTTGCCATTCGCTGTTCCTCATTCATAACGATGTTTCATAACGCTGTTATGATTATACAAGGCAAACCGCAGAATGTCAAGAGACGCCGAAAACAAAAAAGTGCCATGACCTGCTTTCACAGGCCACAGCACAAAGTTTATCGAAAAATGGCATATTTGCAAGTGCCGATTCGTCCGCTTCTATCCAATCGGACACCAAACGGCGTTTCGGCTCAGAGGGCGGGCAGCTCCTTCCAGACCGGGAGACGGTGGAGAGCAAGCACGATGTTGCACTGCTCCAGAAGTGTCCCGTCACCGTCGCAGACCGTTGCGTACCACATCGGGTTGCGCAGCTTTTTGCTCTCCGGGTCAAACAGCAGCTCGGGACGGCTGGCGTACTGGAAATGCAGATGGCTCAGCAGTCCGCCGGACAGTCGCGCCGAGCGGGACGGCATCGGTTCCATTGCCAGCAGGCAGCGGAACGGCCAGCTTTCGGTGGCATCCTCGGCCACGAACAGGGCGTTCTCCTTGCCCTCAAGCCCCTTTTCCAGAACCGTTTCGAGGTGATAGACCGCCTTGCCGAGGCTTGCACCGTCTGCGGCCAGCCACTCGATGCAGAGCTTGTCCCCCTCAGCCGGGGTGATGACCCAGCCGCCGAGGGTGTGCGGGTTCTCCGGGCTGGTGGTGACACAGGCCATCTGCCAGAATTTTTTCGCGCCTGCGCGGAACATCGGCATGTTGGCGGCGGCGTCCTCGGCGTTCTGCCATGCCTTGTTCAGGTAGGGGTCGGTGCTGGTGAGGTAGCTCTCGAAGTTCTGCCACCGTCCCAGCCAGTCGTTCGCATGATATTCCATCATTTTTCTCCTTTATGATCCTGTAACAAAATGATCCGGTCGCACCAGTCGGCGGCCAGCTCTTCGTCGTGGGTGATGACGACGAGGGTCTTGCCCTGCGCCTTCAACTGCTGCAACAACTGGCCGACCTGCTGCATGTTGCCCCGGTCGAGGCCGCTGGTCGGCTCGTCCAGCAAAAGAAACGGTTTATCGGACAGCATCGCCGCCGCGACCACCACCCGCTGCTTCTGTCCGCCGGAAAGACTCATGGGGTGACGGTCGGCCAGACCGTCCAGCCCCAACGCCTGCATGACGGCATCACACTGCTCCGGGTGTGCCGCACCCAGCAGAATCTCTTCCCGCACGCTGTCGCTGAACAGCTGATAGTTCACGTCCTGCATCACGAGAAAGCTCTTGTGCAGGCGGGTCTTGGCGTTAGCGGGTTTTCCATCCCAGAGGACGTGCCCGCTCAGCGGCTCGAGCAGTCCGCAGAGCGTTTTCGCCAGCGTGCTCTTTCCGATGCCGTTGTGTCCCATCAGTCCGACGATCTCGCCCGCCGAGAAATCCATGTCCGGCAGAGTGTAAACAGGCTTGTGCTTCTGATAGCCCAGCGTCAGATTTTTCAGCGAGAGGACGGGTTTCCCGGCGGAATGCAGGCTGATTTTCGCCCGCACCCGTTCACGATAAGCGGTCAGCTCCCGGGCACGCAGGCCGAACCCGGCCAGCTGCTCCTCCGACAGAGCCGCGAACTGTGCCGCCGTCCACTCGGCGGAGAGGCACCCCTCCTCAAAGAAGAAATAGCGGTCGACCAAATCGGTGATCCATGCCAGCCGATGCTCGGCCAAAACGATGGTGACGCCCGCCTGCTTCATGGCGGCGATCATGTCATGGAGCTGAACGATGGCAACTGCGTCCAGATTGCTGGTCGGCTCGTCCAAGAC
>CAVJGY010000290.1:0-2202 GCA_963648915.1 Acutalibacteraceae bacterium
GTCTGACCCAGCACGACCACCGTGCCGCCCGTCATGTACTCACAGCCGTGGTCGCCCACGCCCTCGACGACAGCGGTCGCACCCGAGTTGCGGACGCAGAAACGCTCGCCGGCCACACCGGAGATGAACGCCTTGCCGCTGGTCGCGCCATAGAGGGCGACGTTGCCCGTGATGATGTTGTCCTCGGGCTTGTAGGTGATGTTTTCCGGCGGGCGAACGATGATCTTACCGCCAGACAGACCCTTGCCCATGTAGTCGTTGCAGTCGCCCGTCAGCTTCAGGGTCA
The DNA here is from genome assembly GCA_963648915.1 of Acutalibacteraceae bacterium. GTDB lineage: Bacteria > Bacillota > Clostridia > Oscillospirales > Ruminococcaceae > Faecalibacterium. The sequence goes on from CAVJGY010000290.1 coordinate 287, forward strand.
GGCCGTTGGGGATGAACGCGCCGAAGCTCTGGCCGCCCGCACCTACACAATCGGCGGTGTAAACGTCATCCGGCAGGAAATTGCCGTACTTGCGGGTGATCTCGCTGCCGAAGATCGCACCAAAGGCGCGGTCGACGTTGGACACCTCCAAATGGACGCTCTGCGGGTTCTTGCTGTTCAGCTTGAACTTCTTCATCAGGACCTTCATGTCGAGGGTGTTCTCGAGGTGGAAGTCGTAGGTGTCCTCCTTGACGAAGTGGATGTTGCTGTTCTCAATGGCCGGGTTGTGGAGGATGCAGTCAAGGTTCATCTTGGCGGCACGGCTTCCCGAAGCAGTGGGCTTGACATGGAGCAGGTCGGTGCGGCCAACCAGCTCATCGATGGTGCGCACGCCCAGCTTTGCCATGTATTCGCGCAGCTCCTCAGCCACGAAGGTGAGGTAGTTGATAATATATTCCGGCTTGCCGCGGAAGTTCTTCCGCAGTTCGGGGTTCTGGGTGCAGATACCCATCGGGCAGGTGTCGAGGTTGCAGACACGCATCATGACACAGCCCTCGCACATCAGCAGGCTCGTGCCGAAGCCGAATTCCTCCGCGCCCAGCATACAGCTGATGGCAACATCGCGGCCGCTCAGCAGCTTGGAATCGCTCTCAATGCGAACACGGCTGCGCAGACCGTTCAGGATAAGGGTCTGGTGGGTCTCGGCGATGCCCAGCTCCCACGGCAGACCTGCATTCTTGATGGAGGTGCGGGGTGCTGCACCCGTGCCGCCGTCATAGCCGGAGACCAGAATGACCTGTGCGCCGCCCTTGGCAACGCCTGCCGCGATCGTGCCGACGCCCGCCTCACTGACGAGCTTGACGTTGATGTTGGCGTTCCGGTTGGCGTTTTTCAGGTCGTAGATCAGCTCGGCCAAGTCCTCGATGGAGTAGATGTCGTGGTGGGGCGGGGGAGAGATGAGGCCGACGCCCGTTGTGCTGTGGCGGGTCTTGGCGATCCACGGATAGACCTTTGCACCGGGCAGGTTGCCGCCCTCGCCGGGCTTTGCACCCTGTGCCAGTTTGATCTGGATTTCGTCGGCGGATACCAGATACTTACTGGTGACGCCGAAACGAGCGGACGCCACCTGCTTGATGCGGGAATTGCTCTCGCTGTGGTAACGCTCTTCGGGCTCACCGCCCTCGCCCGTGTTGCTCCGTCCGCCCAGACGGTTCAGTGCGATGGCGATGGTCTCATGCGCTTCGCTGCTCAGTGCGCCGTAGCTCATGGCCGCGCCCTTGAACCGCTTGACGATGGATTCCACCGGCTCGACCTCTTCCAGCGGGATACCGCCGTTGGGGTCGTAGTTGAAGTCGAGCAGACTGCGCAGGTGGACGCCCTCCTTGCCCATGTTGTCCACCGTATTGGTGAACTGCTTGAAGGCGGCGTAGTCCTTGGTGAAGCAGGCCTTCTGGAACAGGTAGATGGTCTGCGGGTTGAAGAGGTGCTCCTCTTTGCCGCTGCGGAATTTGTGCGCACCACCGTCATCCAATTCCATGTTGATGTCCAGACCCAGCGGGTCAAAGGCGGCGTTGTGCTGTGCTTCGACGTCGGCCTGAATATCCTCGAGGTCGATGCCACCGACACGGCTGACCGTTCCGGTGAAGTATTTGTCGATGACCTCCTTCGAGATACCGACCGCCTCGAAGATCTGGCTGCTCTGGTAGCTCTGGATGGTCGAAATACCCATCTTGGACGAGATCTTGACGATGCCGTTCAGCACAGCCTTGTCGTAGTCGTCCACTGCGGCGTAATAATCCTTGTCCAGAAGTCCCTGATCGATCAGCTCGCCGATGGTCTCATGGGCGAGGTAGGGGTTGACGGCACATGCGCCGTAGCCCAGCAGGGTCGCGAAATGGTGCACCTCGTGCGGCTCT
>CAVJGY010000291.1:0-2185 GCA_963648915.1 Acutalibacteraceae bacterium
ATTGCTGAACATGGGAGTAGGTCAGGAAGCCCCAGCCTGACGACAGGTCGATGGTACGCGGATTTTGCAGCAGAGACAGCAGTGCCGGCCAAATCAGCAGACAGCCCAGTCCCACGCCGAGGATGCTTTCCACGGCCAGATGTCCGAACATCTTGGGGGTGAGCTTGCACTCACCCGTGCTGACCTTGCAGACAAAATAGATGACAAGGAAGAGCACCTGCCCAGCAAAGAAGAAGTAATTGTTCAGCAGATTGACCGCGACCCAGAACGCGAACAAACCGTGGCGTTTTTCGTAGATGGCCTCGTCCAACGCCCAGAGCATCCACGGGAAGAGTGCCACCACATCGACGAAGTGGTTGAAAAAGACGTTGTAGACCGTGAAGCCCGAGAAGGCGTACAGGCACGCGCCCAGCACGGCGAAGTTCACATTCTGAACGTAACGGCGCAGATATTTATACGCACCGCCGCCTGCAACGGCAAACTTGAGCACCAGAAGCGGAACCATCAGATAGGGCAGCCAGTTCTGCGGAAAGATCAGCGAGAACCAGAAGAACGGCGAGCCGTACAGGTAGAACGAGTAGGCGTTCATCGCGCCGCTTCCGAGGTCGGTCGCCCACGAGAAGGTGTTCGTCGGCAGGCTGTGACCGTTCACGCTCGTCAGGCCGTCCGGATAGCCCATCCCCTTGATGAAGCCATTCATATAGCGGTAAAAGCTTATCTGCTGGCTGTTGAAGTCGCCTGCATAGTGGAAAAATCCACCATCCAGAAGGTAGAACGGCAGAAAAATCAGGGCGGCGGTCAGGGCGCAAAGCCCGACCGTCAGCCAGAATTTATCCTGCGGCTGTTTTCGGATGAGATGATGCCGGGCCGTGCCAGCAGAACCCAAAAAATCCATCGTTTCCTCTTTCCCCGCCCGGCGTCCCGCACAGGAACACCCGGGAAGAATTTATTGCTCTTGCGCCTAGTATAACACGCGGCGCGGATGAAAAAAAGGACTATTTTAAGCCTTACGGGAACGGCACTTCCCGGGTGTCGTCGTCCTGCCCGGCCTTCCGCTGTTCGGCAAAGACGGCGGCAATGAGTTCGTCCAAGTCCTCCAGATGGGTCAGCTCACAGCAGTACCGCCGGAGAGAAGCCGCACCCTTCAGACCCTTCATATAGTGCATGGTCTGGGCGCGTGCCTGCGGCATGGCAACGAATTCGCCCTTCTGCTCCACCATTTCCTCGACCTGACGGCGAAGCGCGTTCATCCGTGCCTGCAGGTTCGGCTCTTTCGGGGCGGGCTTGCCCTCCAAGGCGGCATTCACCCGCTCGAACAGCCATGGGTCACCGAGGGCGGCACGGGCGATTATCACGCCGTCGCACCCGGTCTGCTCCACCATCTTCACGGCCTCCTCTGCCGACCGGATATCGCCGTTTCCGAGCACCGGGACATGCACCGCCGCCTTGACTTTTGCAATAATTTCGGGGTCAATGCCGGGCGTGTACATCTGCTCCCGGGTGCGGGCATGGACGGCGATCAGCTCCGCGCCCGCCTGCTCACAGGCTTTGGCACATTCCACCGCCGTGATGTGGTCGGCATCCCAGCCCTTCCGCATCTTGACCGTGACCGGACGGGAGGTGTGCGCCTTGACCTGCTCGACGATCTTTCCGCAGAGGTCGGGGTCGAGCATCAGCTTGCTGCCCGCACCGCCCGAGACGATCTTCGGGGCAGGACAGCCCATGTTGATGTCCAGAAAATCGAAGTCGTATCCCTCGATAGCGGCTGCCGCCTCGCCCATAATTTCCGGCACTTCGCCAAAAATCTGGACGCCGTAGGGCGCGCCGTTCGGCTCTGCCTTGAGCAGGCTGACCGTCTTGTGGTCGTGGTAGACCAGCGCGCGGCTGGACACCATCTCGCTGACCGTAAAGCCCGCACCGTGCTCTGCCATCAGCCGACGACAGGGCGCGTCCGTAAAGCCTGCCATCGGGCCGAAAACCGCCCCGTGCGGCAGGATGATGTTTCCAATTTTGATTTCGTTCATAAATTTCCTCGTATCTACTGCTTTCCGCCGTTTTTCCGGCAAAAGCTTTTGTTTCTGAAATCCTTCCTGCGATTTTTTAATTTTATCAGATATAACTGACAAAATCAATTTTTTCAAGGTTTTTTCCGTTCTATCTGACGTTCTGCGGCCTTGCTCTGGGT
>CAVJGY010000292.1:0-2176 GCA_963648915.1 Acutalibacteraceae bacterium
ATGGAATGCTGTGAAGGAGATCGCTAAGAAGGAGCTGTCCAACAAGCGTCTGTATGTCGTGGATGCGTTCTGCGGCGCAAACAAGGACACCCGTATGGCCGTCCGCTTCATCATGGAAGTGGCATGGCAGGCACACTTCGTCACCAACATGTTCATCAAGCCCACCGCTGAGGAGCTGGAGAACTTCGAGCCTGATTTCGTTGTCTACAACGCTTCCAAGGCAAAGGTCGAGAACTACAAGGAGCTGGGTCTGAACTCCGAGACCTGCGTGGCCTTCAACATCACCTCCCGTGAGCAGGTCATCATCAACACCTGGTACGGCGGCGAGATGAAGAAGGGCATGTTCTCCATGATGAACTACTTCCTGCCGCTGAAGGGCATGGCTTCTATGCACTGCTCCGCCAACACCGATATGGAGGGCAAGAACACCGCCATCTTCTTCGGTCTGTCCGGCACTGGCAAGACTACTCTGTCCACCGACCCGAAGCGTCTGCTGATCGGCGACGACGAGCACGGCTGGGACGACAACGGCGTCTTCAACTTCGAGGGCGGCTGCTACGCAAAGGTCATCAACCTCGATAAGGACTCTGAGCCGGACATCTACAACGCTATCAAGCGCAATGCTCTGCTCGAGAACGTCACTTTGGACGAGAACGGCAAGATCGACTTCGCTGATAAGAGCGTGACCGAGAACACCCGTGTGTCCTACCCCATCGACCACATCCAGAACATCGTTCGCCCCATCTCTTCTGCACCCGCTGCAAAGAATGTTATCTTCCTGTCTGCTGACGCATTCGGCGTTCTGCCCCCGGTCTCCATCCTGACCCCGGAGCAGACCCAGTATTACTTCCTGTCCGGCTTTACCGCAAAGCTGGCCGGCACTGAGCGCGGCATCACCGAGCCCACCCCGACCTTCTCCGCTTGCTTCGGTCAGGCATTCCTCGAGCTGCACCCCACCAAGTACGCTGAGGAGCTGGTCAAGAAGATGCAGAAGAGCGGCGCAAAGGCTTATCTGGTCAACACTGGCTGGAACGGCACTGGCAAGCGCATCTCCATCAAGGATACCCGCGGCATCATCGACGCGATCCTGAGCGGTGCCATCAACGAGGCTCCCACCAAGAAGATCCCCTACTTCGACTTCGAGGTTCCCACCGAGCTGCCCGGCGTCGATCCCGCAATTCTGGATCCTCGCGATACTTATGCTGACGCTTCCCAGTGGGAGGAGAAGGCAAAGGATCTGGCTGGCCGTTTCATCAAGAACTTCGCAAAGTACGAAGGCAACGAGCACGGCAAGGCTCTGGTTTCCGCAGGCCCTCAGCTGTAAGCGCGGACAGCAAAGGCGTTTGAGAAAACCTTTTGTTCAGAATCTAAGATAATCAAAGCGGCTCTCACCACCCGGATGATGGTGAGAGCCGCTTTTTTGCGTGTTAAATTACCTGATATAACTCGACTCCATCGGTCTTTTCCCCGATGTCCTTGATCGTATCGATGCAATATTTCAAGACATACCGTTGAAAGCTCTGACCGAAATGTCCGGCAAAGGTCGAATCAACGGAGGCCATTTTGGGCGTCCAATCTGTTCCGTAGACTTCCGGAAGGGTGAACAAGTCGCCATGCTGATACTTTTTCAAGGCCCGTTCAACCGCTTCCTCGGGCTCAAATTTGAGCTTCGGAATAATACGGTATTGTGCGTGCCGCTTATAATCGGTCATTCCTACGAATTCGATTTTGTCAGCACAGTGGTTTAAAACGTAGGTATAGAATTGCTTGCCGACTGCACCCGCAAATCCCCGCTGAACCTTCCACTCTTCGCCGTACAGCTCCGGAAGCGTGAAAAGCTCACCCGGATGGTATTTCGTCAGAGCTTTTTCGACGGCATCGGAAGGCTTGAACCAAGCTTCATCCTTGAAGAGCTGGTGACGAATGTGATCCTGAATCGAGATACCCTGTTCCGCAGCGGTTTCAGTGAGATTTTTGTACTGCATATCATTCAAAGAAATTCGTATCACGGGCATTTTTAACACTCCTTTGCTGTTTGTGGATGGCTTCTTAATGTCATTATAACATGATATGTCTATCATGTAAAGTCCTGATGCAAGGTTTCAAAAAAAAATAAAGCACAGAAACACAACAGCGTGACATCTGTTGTGTTTCTGTGCTTTTTGTGATATCCTAT
>CAVJGY010000293.1:0-2174 GCA_963648915.1 Acutalibacteraceae bacterium
CTGCGTTGACTGCTACTCCGGCAACCTTCTTGGCTGCGGCTTTCTTCGGCTCAGCAGCTGTTACGGTTGCGGCGGCCTTCTTTGTTGTTTTCTTTTCTACCATGATTTTGCTTAATCAAATATAATTGCTATAGTATCTTTCCCGATTGCTGGTGCAAAGGTAGACATTTTTCCGGTCGTGCGCGTTCACGACAGCAACTTTTTGTATTTTACCCCGTTATTCTTGACGCACGTCAATGGAGAGGTGCAGTTCTTCCAACTGTTTGGCATCCAGTTCACCCGGTGCGTCCAGCATGACGTCGCGCCCACTATTGTTCTTCGGGAAGGCGATGCAGTCGCGGATAGAGTCCAAACCGGCCATGATGCTGACGAAGCGGTCGAGACCGAAGGCCAGTCCGGCGTGGGGCGGTGCACCGTACTTGAAGGCGTTGATGAGAAACCCGAACTGAGCCATGGCCTTCTCGGGGGTGAAGCCGAGTATCTGGAACATCTTCTCCTGCAGCTTGCCGTCGTGGATACGCAGCGATCCTCCGCCCACCTCAATGCCGTTGCACACGAAGTCGTAGGCCACGGCGCGCACGCGCTCGGGGTGCTCGTCGAGCAGGGGGATGTCGTCGGGATTGGGCAGTGTGAAGGGATGGTGGGTGGCCATTAGGCGCTGCTCCTCGTCGCTCCATTCAAAGAGGGGGAAGTCGACAATCCAAAGGCACTCAAAGCGGTCTTTGTCGCGCAGTCCGAGACGGTCGCCCATCTCCAGACGCAGGGTGCAGAGTTGTACGCGGGTTTTGTTGGCATTGTCGCCGCTGAGGATGAGCACGAGGTCGCCGTCTTTCGCTCCCGTCTTTTCCTTCAACTGCGCCCACACCTCGGGCGCATAGAACTTGTCGATGCTGCTCTTGACGGTGCCGTCGGCGTTGTATTTCACGTAGACCAGTCCTTTGGCGCCCACCTGTGGACGCTTCACAAAGTCGGTCAGCTGATCCAGTTGCTTGCGTGTGTAGTCGGCGCAACCGGGCACGACGATGCCGCCGATGTACTCCGCCTCGTTGAACACGGGGAAGGTTCCCGTACCTTTCAGCACGTCCATCATCTCGACAAACTCCATGCCGAAGCGCATATCGGGCTTGTCGGAACCGAAGCGCCGCATGGCCTCGTGCCACGTCATGCGCTGCATGGGGGGAATCTCCACGCCACGGATTTCCTTGAAGAGGTGGCGCGCCAGGTCTTCGAAGATCTGCAACACGTCCTCCTGCTCAGCAAAAGACATCTCGCAGTCTATCTGCGTGAACTCGGGCTGGCGGTCGGCGCGCAAGTCCTCGTCGCGGAAACACTTGGCAATCTGGAAGTAGCGGTCGAAGCCACTGACCATCAAGAGCTGCTTCAAAGTCTGCGGACTCTGCGGCAGGGCGTAAAACTGTCCGGGATTCATGCGACTGGGCACCACGAAGTCGCGTGCGCCTTCGGGCGTGCTACCGATAAGAATCGGTGTTTCCACCTCTATAAAATCCCTGTTGTCGAGGAAGTTTCTGATCAGTATCGTCATGCGGTGGCGCAGCTCCAGGTTCTTCCTCACGGCTGTGCGGCGCAGGTCCAGATAGCGGTATTTCATGCGGATGTCGTCGCCGCCGTCGGTATTGTCCTCAATGGTGAAGGGCGGTGTGATGCTCTCGCTCAGCACGTTGAGCTGTGTGGCCAATATCTCGATGTCGCCTGTCGGCATCTTCGGGTTCTTCGACTGCCGTTCGCTGACGGTTCCCGTCACCTGGATGCACCATTCGCGCCCCATGCGGTTGGCTTGCTCGCAGAGGTCGGCGTCTGCCGACTCATTGAACACCAACTGCGTAATTCCATAGCGGTCGCGCAGGTCTACGAAGGTCATTCCCCCCATCTTGCGCGTCCGCTGTACCCATCCGGCCAGTGTCACCTGACTGCCGGCATCGGTGAGACGAAGCTCACCGCAAGTTTTCGTTCTATACATTATCTTGCGTTTTTGCCTGCAAAGGTAGTGCAAACCGAGAGAAAAACCAAATTTTGGAGCAGTGAATGCAGAGAAAAGTTTGCTTTTCCTCGGCTGAGTCGTGACAAAATAAGCCGAAGGCAAATTTATTTGAGTTTTTCCGAACTGACGAACGAAGCAAGGGCAGAGCGGAGCTTGCTCCGGCTATGCCTTGCGA
>CAVJGY010000294.1:0-1264 GCA_963648915.1 Acutalibacteraceae bacterium
ACCTCCATCTTCCTGTATCCCGGTGTAAAGTTCAACTGCATTGATGGCCTTATCACCAACTTCCACCTCCCCGAGAGCACCCTCATCATGCTGGTGTCGGCCTTCTACGGCTACGAAAAGACGATGGCCGCTTACAAGGTGGCCGTCGAACAAAAGTACAGATTTTTTTCCTTTGGCGATGCGATGTTCCTTCGCTGAATCGTCAAAAGAGATCAAATTGTAAGCAAGAAAAAGACATAAGGATCGCACGGCTGTTTTCCGTGCGCAGAAAGGAAACGAGATTATGCCTTCTTTAACGACCTACAAACTTCTCAAACAAGAACACGATGCCCGGCGGGGTGAGTTCAAGACCGTCCACGGCACCGTGCAGACCCCGGCGTTCCAGAACGTCGCGACCGCAGGCGCGATCAAGGGCGGTCTGTCCGCACAGGATTTGAAGGAGATCGGCACGCAGGTGATGCTCTGCAATACCTATCATCTGCACCTTCGCCCGGGCGACAAGCTGGTGGCGGAGATGGGCGGCCTGCACAAGTTCACCCGCTGGAACGGCCCGATTCTGACCGACAGCGGCGGATTTCAGGTGTTCAGCCTTGCAAAGCTGCGCAAGATCACCGAGGAGGGTGTGACCTTCGCCTCTCATCTGGACGGCCACCGTATCTTCATGGGGCCGGAGGAGAGTATGCAGATCCAGGCAAATCTCGGTTCGACCATCGCGATGGCATTCGACGAGTGCGTCGAGAACCCCGCCCAGCACGACTACTCCAAGGCCAGCTGTGAGCGCACGACCCGCTGGCTGGCGCGCTGCAAAGCAGAGATGGCTCGTCTGAAGCACGAGGGTCTGGCGACCAACCCCGATCAGCTGCTTTTCGGCATCAATCAGGGCTGCACCTTTGCTGACCTGCGCGTGGAGCACATGAAGCGGATCGCCGATCTGGAGCTGGACGGCTACGCCATTGGTGGTCTGGCTGTCGGTGAGCCGACGGAGGTCATGTATGAGATGATCAGTGAGGTCGAGCCGTATATGCCGAAGGATAAGATTCGTTATCTGATGGGCGTCGGCACGCCCGGCAACATCATCGAGGCGGTTTCTCGCGGCGTTGACCTGTTCGACTGCGTGATGCCCAGCCGAAACGCCCGTCACGGCCACCTGAACACTTGGGGCGGTATCATCAACATCAAGAACGCCAAGTATGAGCGCGACGAGCGTCCCATTGACCCGACCTGCGGCTGCCCGGCCTGCCGGAATTATTCCCGTGCTTATATC
>CAVJGY010000294.1:1274-2169 GCA_963648915.1 Acutalibacteraceae bacterium
GTCATGCACAACCTGTGGTTCTACAACCATCTCATGGAGCGCATCCGTGACGAGCTGGATGCAGGCACATTTACGGCCTTCCATGACCGCTATGTGAAGCTTCTTGACACGAGAATTTGAGATTTGGCCTTGAAACAGGTCGGATAAGGGATTATAATAGGTTTATCTGAATTTTGAGAGGAGATTTTGCCCAATGCAACTTCTGACTACTACGACCGAAAGCTATATCAGCCTGTTCTTTACGCTGGCTCTGATGCTTGTTCTGCTCTACTTCATGATCTATCGTCCCCAGAAGAAGCAGGAGAAGAAGGACGCCGCAATGCGTGCCGCTCTGGAGATCGGCGATCAGGTCACCACCATCGGCGGTATCGTTGGCCGCGTGGTCGCCATCAAGGAGGACACCTTCGTTCTCGAGACTGGCGCAGACCGTGTGAAGATCCGCTTCACCAAGAACGCTATCAGCTCTGTTGAGAAGCTGAACATGGACAACGCTCCTGCAAAGAAGTAACTCCATAAAAACCGAATGGAAACGCGTCTCTCTGCATACAGTGGGTGCAGGGAGGCGCGTTTTTATGTCTGGAACAACACAAAACCACAGCCCGGCGGGGGCAGTTGTCGTGTCTTTTATCGTGGGGCTTCTTCTGACTGGACTCCTACTGGCGGGTTCGGCGGCATGGATGGCGAAGCAGGAGCTTTCGCAGACGGCGGCGTGGCCGTTTTCGACGGCGGCAGTCTGTATGGGTACATTTGCGGGAGGCTGGCTGTCGGCCTTTCTGCAGAAAAGCCGTGGTCTGGTCTGTGGGGCGGTAGAGGGCCTGCTGATGGCCGGGCTTCTGGTCGCTCTTTTGTTTGGATATGGCGGCGTACTGGGCGAAATGCAAAGCCTGCGCTGTGC
>CAVJGY010000295.1:0-2146 GCA_963648915.1 Acutalibacteraceae bacterium
ATCTTCATCTTGTCGGGCAGGATGTTCTTGATGTAGACGCTGACAGCCTGTCCGGGGTGCAGGTCGGGGCAGCTCTCGGCCAGCCCTGCGAGGTTGGGTGCGATCTCAATGAACGTGCCGTACTCCTCGACGCTCCGGACGATGCCGACCACGGTCTCACCGACCGTAAAGGCGGCGGCATTCTCCTCCCACGTTCCCAGCAGCTCCCGGATCGTCAGGACGAACCGCCCCTGTGGGTCGCGGCTCTTGATGGCGCAGAGAATCTGCTGTCCAACGCTGACCCGGTCAGCAGGGGAGGAGATGCGGCTGACCGACATGCAGTCGATGGGAAGCAGTGCACTGATGCCGCACCCCACGTCACAGAATGCCCCGAACGGCTCGATGTGGGTCACGGTGCAGGGCAGGATGTCGCCGGGCATCAGACGGTCGAGATACTCCGCCTTGCACATCCGCTGCGCCTCGGCACGGGAAAGGTGGTAGACGGGCTGTCCGTCCGGGTCGTTTTCCAGCGACTCGATGACAAAGCAGGTCGGGCGGCCCACCCGGGTTAGGACCGCAATGTCGCGGACCGTTCCGCTTTCCGCCCCGTCCGCACACTGTGCAAAGGGCATCACGGCCTTTACGCCGCCCAGCTCGAACCGGAGCTGACGCTGGGTGTCGAACGCGAGGGCGGTGGCCTGCAAAATTTCACGGTTTGCCATCGCGGTGTGCAGCTCTGCCGCCGACAGACGGCCCGCGCTGCGGTAATTGCCTTCGGTACGAAATGTTTGCATCATCTTTCATTCCTCTTTCTCTTATGGTTTGCCTGCGACCGGCTGGTAAAACAATATGCACAGGGGTCAGCAGATATTTGCATTTTGTACGAGTTTGGTTTATACTATATCTGTATGCACCGCCTTATGGGTGCAGATGGCCTGTACCACACAGGCAGGAGGGAGGCAACGCTTTATGGATATCGCAGTGGGAGATACCATCCAGACCCGAAAACAGCATCCCTGCGGAGCGTCCAGCTTCGAGGTGCTGCGCGTCGGAATGGATTTCAAGATTCGCTGCACAGGCTGCGGCCGCGAGGTCATGCTGCCCCGTGCCAAGATCGAAAAGAACATCAAAAAAGTCATCAAGCCCGGTGCGGTCTAGCCACACGCCCCGGCATCCGGAAACTGTTGTAAGGAGAACTGCCTGTTTATGTCAAAATTGCTTTCCCAGATGGAGGCGGTCTGCCGTCGGTTTGAAGAGCTTTCGATGCGGCTCAACCAGCCGGAAACGGCCGCTGACCCTGCGCTGTTCCGTCGCCTGATGCAGGAGTACCACGAGGCGGAGCCGGTGGTGCAGGCGTATCAGGAGCTGGCAACTGCGCAGGATCATCTCGCGCAGGCGAAAGCCCTGCTCGAGGGCGAGGCTCTCGATCCGGACTTCAAGGAAATGGTACAGCAGGAGATCAGCGAAAAAAGTCAAGCTGTGGCAGAACTGGAAAATAATCTCAAAATTCTGCTTCTGCCCAAGGACGTCAACGACGGCAAGAATGTCATCGTCGAGATCCGCGGCGGTGCAGGCGGCGAGGAAGCTGCCCTGTTTGCCCACAGCCTGATGCGGATGTACACCATGTACGCCCAGAGCAAGGGCTGGGAGCTGGAAGTGCTGAACCTCAATGAAACGGAACTGGGCGGCGTGAAAGAAGCCATCTTTGCCGTAAACGGCAGTGGTGCTTATAACCGCCTCAAGTATGAGAGCGGCGTCCACCGGGTGCAGCGTGTGCCGGAAACGGAAACGCAGGGACGCATCCACACCTCGACGGCTACCGTCGCGGTGATGCCGCAGGCCGAGGAGGTCGACTTCGCGCTGGACATGAAAGATTTGCGCATCGACACCTTCCGCTCGTCAGGTGCGGGAGGACAGCACATCAACAAGACGTCGAGTGCTATCCGCGTGACTCACATCCCCACCGGAATGGTCGTCGAGTGCCAGAACGAGCGCAGCCAGTTCCAGAACAAAGACAAGGCTCTGGAAATTCTGCGCAGCCGCCTGCTGGCGCAAAAGCAGAAGGAGCAGCAGGACGCCATCAACGCCAATCGGCAGGGGCAGGTGGGAACGGGCGACCGGAGCGAGAAGATCCGGACGTATAATTTCCCGCAGGATCGCTGTACCG
>CAVJGY010000296.1:0-2144 GCA_963648915.1 Acutalibacteraceae bacterium
CGACGAGTCCAACCACGGCGAAGACAAGCTTTCCTACTATGGTGCGCACAATTTTCTGCTCATCCGGAACGGCTTGGGCGGCGACTGCTTCGGCATCTTCATTGATTTCCCGGGAAAGGTCTACTATGACATCGGCTACACCGACCACGACGTCCTGCGCTTTCACACCGACGAGCCGAACTACGAGCTTTACATCCTGACCGGAAAGAACGAGACCGCCATCTGTAAGGCGTTCCGGAAGCTCATCGGGCAGAGCTACATCCCGCCGAAATGGGCGTTCGGCTTTGCACAGAGCCGCTGGGGTTACAAGACCGAGGCGGATGTCCGCGAAATTGCGCGGCAGTACCGCGAGCATCATCTGCCGCTGGATATGATCTGCATGGACATTGATTACATGCAGAACTACGCCGATTTTACCATCAACAAGGAGAGCTTCCCCGACCTGAAAAAGCTGTCCGATGACCTCAAGGCCGACGGCATCCGTCTCCTTCCCATCATTGATGCAGGCATCCGCATCGACCCGGACGATGAAACCTGCACGGAAGGTCTTGAAAAGGATTATTTCTGCAAAAAGGCCGACGGCACGCCGTTTATTGCCGCCGTTTGGCCGGGCAAGGCGTACTTCTCCGATTTTCTCCGTCCGGAGGTCCGGGCATGGTTCGGGGAGCGGTATCACCTCCTGACCGACCTCGGCATCGAGGGTTTCTGGAACGACATGAACGAGCCTGCTCTGTTCTATTCGCCGGAACGCCTGAAAAAGGTTCTGGATGACGTCGCCGCCCTGCGCGAGAAGGACAACATCGTTCAAGAAGAGTTTTTCCCCTTCATCGGCGAGGTCATGGGCCTGATGAACAACCCGGAGGACTACGCCAGCTTTTATCATGAGGTCGACGGAAAATCCATCCGTCATGACCGCGTTCACAACCTCTACGGCGGCAACATGACCCGTGCTGCAGGCGAAGCCTTTGGCCGTCTGCGCCCGGACAAGCGCACCCTGCTGTACAGCCGTTCCAGTTTTATCGGCTCGCACCGGTACGGCGGAATCTGGCTGGGCGACAACAATTCCTCGTGGGGGCAGCTCCTCGCAAACATCCAGCTCATGCCGAATGTTCAGATGTGTGGCTTCCTGTACACAGGCGCAGATCTCTGCGGCTTTGCAGGCGACACCACGCCCGACCTCGCCCTTCGCTGGCTGGAATTCGGCATCTTCACGCCGCTGATGCGCAATCATGCCGCCGCAGGCACACGGGAACAGGAATACTTCCGCTTTGCTGAGAAGATGCCCGCTTTCCGGAAGATGCTGGAGCTGCGCTACGCGCTTCTGCCCTATCTGTACAGCGAGTTCATGAAAGCCGCCCTGCAGGATGGCTCTTACTTCCGCCCGCTGGCCTTCGATTTCCCGAATGACGCCGACGCGCAGACCGTCGAGGACCAGCTGTTGCTGGGCGAGGGTCTGATGGTCGCGCCCGTCTACACCCAGAATGCGGCTGGCCGTCACGTCTATCTGCCTGAGCCGATGAAGCTGCTTCGTCTGCGCAGTGTCAGCGATTTTGACGAGGAAATCCTCCCCGCCGGGCATCATTATATCCGCTGTGGTCTGGACGAAGTCCTGCTCTTCATCCGTCCCGGTCATATCGTTCCGGTGGCCGCCTCCGCCGAAAATACGGCACAGCTCGACGAGACGAATCTGACCCTGTGGAGCTATCTGCCGGACGGCTCTGGCTCTTACCGGATGTACACCGATGACGGCACAACGACCGACTATGACCGTCCGGAGCACTGGAAAATTTTAGAGGTCTGATTTTCGCATGACAAAAGGACGACTCTGCATTTTTTGCAAAGTCGTCCTTTTTCATTTTTAGTGATATTCTGTTTTTATTTTACCGTTACTTTTAAGTCCTCAATGACGGTGTTCACGATTGCCTTTTCCTTGGTGTCCATATCGTAAAAGGTCAGCACGAATTTTCCGCTGTATGTTCCCGGCTTGCAATCGGCATCCAGAAGCTCCAGCTCTTCCAGCCTTGTACCGGGACTCAGCAAGCCCGACTGCCCGATGACCGCTTCCTTTCCGGAGCGGTCGGTCAGCACCAGCTGCAGGGCAACTCCGCTGACCGAACTGGACGGATTTGCATAGTATAACTGCG
>CAVJGY010000297.1:0-2142 GCA_963648915.1 Acutalibacteraceae bacterium
CCGCCTGCAGATGGGCACGCTCAAGGCTCTGGGCTACTCCAACGGCCAGATCGCCGCAAAATACCTGTTCTACGCCCTTTCCGCCAGCATCCTCGGCAGCTTTGCGGGTATGGCGGTGGGCTTCACGGTGTTCCCCATCATCATCTGGAACGCCTTCGGCATGATTTTCGATTTGCCCACCTTCCAGCTGACCTTCTATCCCGGCATGGCTGCGGCCAGCCTCGGCATCAGTGCGGCGGTCATCGGCCTGACGACCTGGCTGGCCTGCCGCTCCTCCCTCCGGGAAAAGACGGCCTCCCTGCTGCTCCCCCGCGCTCCGGTGGCGGGCAAGCGTATCCTGATGGAGTACATCACCCCGCTCTGGAAACACATGTCCTTCTCCCAGAAGACCACCGCCCGAAACCTGTTCCGGTATAAGAAGCGGTTCTTCATGACCGTTCTGGGCGTGGCGGGCTGCACGGCACTGCTGCTCATCGGCTTCGGCATTCAGGACGCGCTCCTTCCCATCGTGGACAAGCAGTCCGCCGAGCTGACCCACAACGACCTCACCATCTCCCTGAGCAGTGAGAAAGCCCTCACCACCGAGAACGGCCTCGCCGACGTGCTGGATTCCAGCAGCGAGGTCAAGAGCTGGGGCAAATTCTACACCAAATCCGTCTCGGTCTACAACGCCGACGGCACAGCCGAAACGGTCAGCCTTGTCGCCGCCGAGGATGACAGCCTGATGACGAAGTACAACACCTTCCGCACCCGAAAGGGACATCACGCCGTCGATTTCAACGCCGACAGTGCCATCCTGACCGAAAAGACCGCCGCCCAGCTGGGCGTCTCGGTCGGTGATTCGTTCTGGGTGGAGACCCCCTCCGGCGAACGTCTCGAGCTGACCCTGACGGGCATCACCGAAAACTACATCTACGCCCGGCTCTATCTCTCGCAGGAGAATT
The DNA here is from genome assembly GCA_963648915.1 of Acutalibacteraceae bacterium. Taxonomy (GTDB): domain Bacteria; phylum Bacillota; class Clostridia; order Oscillospirales; family Ruminococcaceae; genus Faecalibacterium. The sequence continues at coordinate 945 of CAVJGY010000297.1, forward strand.
TTGACCGCTACCTCGGCGCGACCCAACTGGAATGGAACACCGTGTTCGGCCAGACCTCCTGCCAGACCACCGACGACACCGACGCCCTCCGCACCAAGCTTCTGGCCTGCAACTACATTTCCAGCGTGACCTTCACGGCCGACACGACCGGGATGCTGTCCAACCTCATCAGCTGCCTGAACTATGTCGTCGGTCTCGTCATCATTTGTGCGGGCGCACTGGCCGCCGTCGTCCTGTACAACCTCATCTCGGTCAACCTCGCCGAGCGCAAGAAGGAGCTGGCGACCATCAAAGTCCTCGGCTTCTACGACAAGGAGGTCTACCGCTACATCTTCCGCGAGATCGACCTGCTGGCCTTCATCGGCTCTCTGGTCGGTCTGGGGCTGGGCGTGCCGCTCCACCAGTTCATCGTCCGCACCATCGAGATGGACCGCATGATGTTCATCCGCTCCATCGCGCCCCGCAGCTACCTCATCAGCGTCGCTCTGACGATGGTGTTCAACTTCCTCGTCTGCCTCGTCATGCGCCGCCACGTCAAGCGGATCAGCATGGTCGAGAGCATGAAAGCCCCCGAATAAGTCTGATTTTTCGCTGAATCGTACAAAACAGCCCCGCCCGGTTTGTGTTCTTCGCACAAATTTCGAGCGGGGTCGTTTTTTCTCTTCAAAAACCTTCAAAACCCTCTTGACAACTGGAAAACACTTCCTTATAATATGGCTTGTCGGTTAGTGATTACTAATGTAACCGACTTGTTTTTGCACCAAAAGTTAGCATATTCTAACACACAAAACAGGTCGGAGAAACAATGGAAAGGAGTGTTTTCATGAAACCGAAGAAGATCCTTTCGCTGGTGCTCTCCATGGCAATGGCATTCAGCCTGATGGCTACCACTGCTTTCGCAGCTGCACCCGACGAGACTGAAAACGGATTTTTCAGCGACCTCATCGCCTCTCTGACGGGCAAGAAGTACACCTATCTGTACGCTGCTCTGGATTGGGATGAATACTGGGAGAACGAGGGTGTCTATGCCGCTGGCAGCACCGCCTCCAACGACCAGATGGACAGCCACGAAGAGCACGACAAGGGTGCTTTCGACGCTGTTTCCCGCGCAACCGCAAACCACGGCCTGCACCGCGGCAGCTTCCAGAGCACCGCTGTTATCTATGCAGCCGATGGCAGCACCTATACTGTCTCTCAT
>CAVJGY010000298.1:0-388 GCA_963648915.1 Acutalibacteraceae bacterium
GCGCAGCGACCTGCTCATCACGCGTGGAATGAAGGTCGTCAGTCATCGGTTAAAGCTCAGTGGGGACTGTGACGTCGTGGAATTCCGGGCAGACCCGGACGGCATTTCTCTGCAAAACACGGAAGGCCGCTGGAGGCCGATGCCGGTCGAGTACAAACACGGCCATTCCAAAGCCAACGATGCCGACCGACTTCAGCTCTGTGCACAGGCGATGGCTCTGGAAGAAATGCTCGTCTGCGATATTCCGCAAGGCGCACTCTTTTACGAGGAAACGCGCCGACGGGAAATCGTACCGCTTACCGAGGAGCTTCGGCAGACCACGCAGGCAATGGCAGACGAAATGAATCAGTATTTTGCCCGTGGCTACACTCCAAAGGTCAAGCCCGGC
>CAVJGY010000298.1:433-2137 GCA_963648915.1 Acutalibacteraceae bacterium
CACTGCAACGCCTGCTCTTTAAAAGAGCTCTGTCTCCCGGCTCTTTGTCGCCGTGCAGACCCGAAAGCGTATCTCCGCTCCTATTTGGATGAGCTGTCCCAGACGGAGGAATTGCCATGAGAAAGCTGCTGCAAACTTTATACGTTTTGACCGAAGACCGCTATCTTTCCCTTGACAACGAGAATGTCGTCATTTCATCCCAAAAGCTTGAAGTTGGCCGTCAGCCGCTCCACACACTGGAGGGCATCGTATCCTTCACCTATGCGGGCGCAAGTCCTGCTTTGATGGGCGAATGTGCAAAACGCGGCATCAATCTCGCCTTTTATGACCCTCGGGGACGCTTTCTGGCCCGGACGGTCGGAGATGAACGCGGAAATGTTTTGCTTCGGCAGGAGCAATACCGCATCTCCGACAGCGAAGTCAAAAGCTGTCTCTATGCCCGTTCTTTTCTGCTTGGAAAGGTTTACAACGCGCGATGGGTCTTGGAACGCGCCACCCGCGACCATCCGCAGCGTGTCCCCGTCGAGCAGCTGAAACGAACCAGTCAACAGCTTGCCGCCGCACTTCCGCTCATCGAACAATGCGAAGACCTCGACCAGCTTCGCGGCCTCGAAGGTGAAGCCGCCCAACGCTATTTCGACTGTTTTGATAGCCTGATTTTACAGCAGCAGGACGATTTTAAGTTCATAGGCCGAAATCGCCGTCCTCCGATGGATAACGTCAACGCACTGCTTTCGTTTGCTTACTCTTTGCTTGCCAGCGATTGCGCCGCCGCTCTGAATGGTGTCGGCCTCGACCCCTATGTGGGCTTTCTGCATCGCGCCCGACCCGGCCGTCGAAGCCTCGCACTTGATTTGATGGAAGAACTTCGCGCCGTCTATGCTGATCGCTTCGTGCTCTCCTGTATCAACCACAAAACGGTGACGCCAAAGCATTTTCAAAAGCAGGAAAACGGTGCAGTCCTGCTCACAGAGGATGGTCGGCGTGCATTTTTGAATGCGTGGCAGAGCAAAAAGCGGGAGCAGATCACCCACCCATTCCTGAAAGAAAAAATCGAATGGGGACTCGTACCGCATGTTCAAGCCCTGCTGCTCGCAAGAACACTTCGCGGCGATATGGAAGTTTATCCTCCATTTTTCTGGAAATGAGGGCAGATTTATGATGGTACTTATTACCTACGACGTCAACACCGAAACGCCTGCCGGACGAAAGCGGCTTCGGCAGGTCGCTAAAAAGTGCGTCAGTCATGGACAGCGTGTCCAGAACTCCGTTTTTGAATGTCTGCTCGACGCCGCCCAGTATGCTGTCTTTAAAAGTGAGTTGGTCGCTTTGATCGACCCCGATTTAGACAGCCTGCGGTTTTACCAATTGGGCAACAGCTACAAAAACAAAGTAGAGCATGTCGGCCTCCATCCGCTTGTGGAACAAGACGGCCTCCTGCTCTTCTAACTCCCCCACATGTTGAGCAGGTGCGACGGGCAAGTGCTCATGGATTTCCCTGCTCCCTCGCACCTGTTTCAACATCCTATTTTGCATGATTTTTCTTGCATCTCGCAAGTTTTCACGTTTTTCTCTTTTCATTTCGTGCAAGATGTTGTATAATCAAACAAAAGCAGAGTCTTTTTTCTCTGTTTTTGCTGTCGTCCTCCTCGCGGAGGATGTGGGTAGAAATAAACAAAAGATGAACAGTATTCGTAAGAAAAC
>CAVJGY010000299.1:0-2129 GCA_963648915.1 Acutalibacteraceae bacterium
GCGTAAACGCCGAACTGTTCGACGCCTTTGATTATGTCGCGCTGGGGCATCTCCACAGCCCGCAAAAGGTCGGGCGGGACACCGTTCGTTACTGCGGCACACCGCTCAAGTATTCGTTCTCGGAAGCACGGCAGAAGAAGAGCGTCACCTTCGTCGAGCTGGGCGAAAAGGGGGACGTGAAGCTCTCCTTTGTCCCCCTCACCCCTCTGCACGACCTGCGGGAGATTCGCGGGAGCTACATGGAGCTGACGAACCTCTCCACCTACAAGAACACCGCTGTCGACGACTACCTCCACATCACCCTGACCGACGAGCAGGATGTTCCGGACGCCCTGTCCCGGCTTCGGGTGATTTATCCTAACCTCATGCGGCTGGACTACGACAATCTCCGCACCCGCCAACAGCAGACCATCGAACGCCCGGAGCAGATCGAACAGCGTTCGCCTCTGGAGCATTTCGCGGCCTTTTATGAGTCCCAGAACAACCAGCCGCTCACCGACGAACAGACCGATTTCTGCCGGGAACTCATTGAATCCATCTGGAAGGAGGGCGAGGACGCATGAGACCGCTCAAGCTGACTCTTTCCGCCTTTGGCCCATACGCCGCCGTGACGGTGCTGGAACTTGAAAAGCTGGGGAAAGGCGGGTTATATCTCGTCACGGGCGACACCGGAGCAGGCAAGACCACCCTGTTCGACGCCATCACCTACGCCCTCTACGACCATTCCAGCGGCGGCATCCGGGAGGGCGCGATGCTCCGCAGCAAGTACGCCGACTCCAAGACCCCGACTTATGTGGAGCTGGAATTCGAGGTCGGTGGGAAGCGGTACACCGTCCGGCGGAATCCCGAATATCTCCGCCCCAAGGCGCGCGGCGATGGCTTCACGACCGAAAAGGCCGATGCGACCCTGACCTATTCCGATGGCCGACCGCCCGTGACGAAGGCGAAGGAGGTCACCGCCGCCATCGTGGAGATCATCGGGCTGGATTACAACCAGTTCTCCCAGATCGTCCTCATCGCGCAGGGGCAGTTCACCCGCCTGCTGAACGCCTCCACCGAAGAGCGGAGCAAAATTTTTCGGAAGCTCTTCCGCACCCAGCGATACCAGCAGTTGCAGGAGCGGTTACAGCTGGAAAGCTCCCGCCTGAACCAGCAGCGGATGGAGCAGAACGTCCGCATCGGGCAGATTTTGTCCGGCGTGAGCTGTTCGCCCGACGACCCGGATGCCGAAGCACTGGCCGCACTCAGTGAGCAGACCCCGCCCGACGTCGTGGCCGAACTGCTCGAGCGTCTGACCGAACGGCAGAAGGCTCAGCTGACCCAAACCAGCACCGCACGCGGACAGGTCGAGGAACGGCTGGATGCGCTTCAGCAGACCCTCGGACAGGCGGAGCAGGCCGAACACCTCCAACAGGAGCTTGCCGCAAAGCAGACGGAGCTTGCCGGGCTTCTGCCCGCCTTGGATGCCGCCCGCGCCGAAAACGAACGCCACGCCGGAGACGGTGCAAAAATCGATGCACTGACCGACAAAATCGCGCAGGCCAGCACCGACCTTTCCGGATACGACACGCTGGACGCCCTTCTCCGGGAAGAAACGGAAGCCCGGGGTTCGGCGCACTTGGAGCAGGCCAAGGCCGCGAAAAGCCGGAATGCCCTGACCCAGCTGGACAAGACGCTAGCCGACATCGAGCAGGAACTTGCCGGGCTTTCAGACGTGGAAACGACCCGGGTCACGCTGGAAAATCAAGCCGGGCAATTGACCCAGCGCGGGCAGGCACTCGCCGCACTGGAAACGCTTCTTGCTGACTGCTCCCGCCGGGCAAAAGCGGCCAAGGCCGCGCAGAAAGCCTACCGTGCCGCCGCCCTCGCGCAGGACGAAGCCCATCAAAGCCGCGACCGACTGGAACGGGCGTTTCTGGATGCACAGGCCGGACTGCTGGCGCAAAACCTGACCGAGGGCGCGGCCTGCCCGGTCTGCGGAAGCACCCATCACCCGAAACGTGCCGTTCTGCCTGCCGCCGCACCGACACAGGCACAGGTGGACGCCGCCAAGCAAGCCGCCGAAAAAGCCGACCGCACAGCACAGGAGGCCAGTGCCGCCGCACGGGAGGCCATCGCCACCGAGAAAG
>CAVJGY010000300.1:0-2119 GCA_963648915.1 Acutalibacteraceae bacterium
AGCCGCGCTCCCAAGTAGCACGGAAGACGTTGCCCCAAGCGGGAACATGGTATGCGGGCAGCTCCATAACGAAGGGAGCGGGGTCACCTGCGAAGATCTTGGTCTTCTTCAGGATGATACCAGAGCAGATGATGGCAGCCATGCCGATGAAGTAAGCGGAGACAGCCACGATAGAAGAACCACCGAACATTGCACCAGCGATCAGGCCGATGATGGGCATCTTTGCGCCGCAGGGGATAAAGCAGGTGGTCATGATGGTCATACGGCGGTCACGCTCGTTCTCGATGGTACGGGAAGCCATGACGCCCGGGACGCCGCAGCCAGTGCCGACCAGAACGGGGATGAAGCTCTTACCGGACAGACCGAACTTGCGGAAGATACGGTCCATGATGAATGCGACACGGGACATGTAGCCGACATCCTCAAGGATGGACAGCAGGAAGAACAGGACGAGCATCTGGGGAACGAAGCCCAGAACTGCGCCGACACCGGCGACGATACCGTCCATGATCAGGCCGTACAGCCAGTCAGCAACGCCGAGGCTCTCGAGGAAGCCGCCCAGAGCGTTCGGGACGATCTCACCGAACAGAACATCGTTGGTCCAGTCGGTCGCGAAAGAACCGATCGACCAGCCGCCGTCTGCAATGGAAGTACCCATGGACAGGGAGTACATCAGCAGCATGATGAGTGCGAAGATCGGCAGAGCCAGAACACGGTTGGTGACGATCTGGTCGATCTTATCGGAAACCGTCAGGTGCTCGGTACGAGCCTTCTTCTTGACTGCCTTGGAAACGACGGTGTTGATGTAAGCGTAACGCTGGTTGGTGATGATGCTCTCGGCGTCATCGTCCATCTCGTCCTCACAATCCTTGATGTGAGCGTCGATGTGATCCAGCAGGCTCTTGTCGAGCTTCAGCTCAGCCTGAACCTTGTCGTCGCGCTCGAACAGCTTGACGGCATACCAGCGCAGGAAGCGGTCATCGACCTTGCCCTGAATGGACTCCTCGATGTGGGCGATCGCGTGCTCGACGCTGCCGGTAAAGACGTGGGGCAGCTCGCCAGCCTTGCCAGCCTTTGCAGCGGCGACAGCCATCTGAGCAGCCTTCTCGCTGCCCTCGTTCTTCAGTGCGCTGATCTCGACTGCCTGGCAGCCCAGCTCTGCGCTCAGCTTCTTCAGGTCGATCTTATCGCCGTTCTTGCGGACGAGGTCGATCATGTTGACAGCCATGACAACGGGGATGCCCAGCTCGATCAGCTGGGTGGTCAGGTACAGGTTACGCTCGATGTTGGTACCATCGATGATGTTCAGGATAGCGTCGGGCTTCTCGCTTACCAGATAGCTGCGGGCGACGACCTCTTCCAGAGTGTACGGAGACAGGGAGTAGATACCGGGCAAGTCCTGAATGATGACATCGCTTGCGCCCTTGAGCTTACCTTCCTTTTTCTCGACGGTGACGCCGGGCCAGTTGCCGACGTACTGGTTGGAGCCGGTCAGTGCATTGAACAGGGTCGTTTTACCGCAGTTCGGGTTGCCGGCCAGTGCAATTTTAATACTCATTGCGTGTCCTTTCCTCTCTTTGGAATCAAACCACTTCGATCATTTCAGCGTCGGCCTTGCGCACGCTCAGCTCGTAGTTGCGCACGGTCAGCTCCATCGGGTCGCCCAGAGGTGCGACCTTGCGGACATAGATCTGGACACCCTTGGTGATGCCCATGTCCATGATGCGGCGTTTGACCGGGCCTTCGCCGTGCAGACGGGCGACGGTAGCGGTCTCGCCAACCTTGACGTCTTTCAGAGTCTTCATTGAAAAATCCTCCTCTACTTGTCTTTTACTATCGGAACTGGCCTACGGTTCTCCGGCCAGCCCTCAAACAGCGTTTCCGCTGTTCAGCCAATATCAAGCGATCATAATGCGGTTCGCCATGGTTTTATCCAGTGCGATACGGCTCTCCTTGACCTGCAAGATCAGGTTGCCGGAGATCTCGTTGACGACGGTGACGTCGCTGCCGACCACGAAACCAAGCTCCGCCAAATGCTGACGGACTTCATCCTTGCCGGTGATCTTGCCGATCGTGACGGTCTCGCCCGCCTTTGCCATTGTTAAGGGCATCATATACC
>CAVJGY010000301.1:0-2113 GCA_963648915.1 Acutalibacteraceae bacterium
TCATTTATCTCTGGTCCCTGCTGTTTATTTTCCCTGCCTTTATTGCCTATTATCGCTATCGTATGGCAGAGTATATCCTGTTGGATGATCCGGATATTTCTGCACTGGAGGCGATTCGCCGCAGCAAACAGATGATGGTCGGCCGCAAATTTGAGCTGTTTGTTGTGGATCTCTCCTTCATTGGATGGCAGCTTCTCTGCACCCTCATCATCAGTGCGGTCAGCGGTGTGCTCGGGGTGCTTTCCGTGCCCAGTGTGGTGGTCACGATTTTGACACTGATTATAGATACCGCGATTTCCATGTTCCTGACCGCATATATCAGCCTGACGGTGGCGAGTTTCTATCTCTTCCTGCTGGAGCGGAAGGTTCCACCGGTGCAGGAGGGAAGTGGATCGGATGGTCAGCCGTTCTATGGTTCAACACAGAATGGGAACGATGAGGACGCGTGGAACCATCCCAGAAATCCCTTTGAAAACGACAATAACCAGTGGAATCAGTAAGTAAATTCGAAAAAAGCAAAGAGCTGACCGGGAAAGTCAGCTCTTTGTTCGTTCCAACTGATAAATGAATTTGACTCTGTCGATAAAAAGTGCTAAAGTATCAACCAGCGAAAATCATGCGGCGGCGCCGCGGAAAAAGGATGCATGAAACATGAAAAAAGTTATTGCAGTCGTGGGACTGGGCTTGATTGGCGGATCGCTTGCAGCAGCACTGCGGGGATTTGAAGATTATGAAGTGGTTGGCGTGGTCCGGCGACAGGAGACGAAGGATTATGCCGATGCCCACGGCGTATGCGATCGCACCACCCTGGATGCCCACAGTGCCCTGGCGGAAGCAGATGTCACGTTTTTGTGCACCGCCCCCAGCGTGGTGGTAAACTACATGAGGGAGTATAAGGATGTGTTCCGTTCAGGCAGTCTGGTGACCGACGTTTGCGGAATCAAAACGGCCATTATGAAGGCGGCTCAGGTATTGCCGGAGGATGTGGATTTTGTGGGCTGCCACCCAATGGCAGGCACAGAATTTTCCGGCATCGAGAACTCCTTCCCGGAGCTGTTCCAGCGCTGCCACTTTATTCTGACGCCTCGAGAGACCAGCACAGAAGAGCACGTTGCGCTGATGCACCGGATGGCGGATTATATCGGTGCGGCAGACGTGGTGGAAACCACACCGGAACGGCACGACGACATCATTGCCTATACCAGCCAGCTGATGCATATTATTGCCCTTTCCGTGTGCGACGATGCAGAGCTGTTTCAATGCAAGGGCTTTGAAGGCGGATCTTTCCGGGACTGCACCCGCGTGGCGGCACTGGATGTGCCGCTGTGGAGGGAACTGATGACGTTGAATTCCGAGGCGCTGACCAAGGTGGTCATCCGTCTGGAAGAAAATATTCACGCCTACCGCGTGGCGCTGGAGCACCACGATTTGGATCGTGTGACGGCAAAGCTGGAGTACTCCTCCAACCGGAAGCGCCGGATGAACTTGCCTGGCCCGGGACAGGTCAGCCTGGATCTGGACATGTTCAAATAAAAATTTCAATAGAAGAAAAAGGACGCGGCTTTGCATGAGCCGCGTCCTTTTTTATCGAAAAAGAAAAGGCGTGACTCGAATGAGCCACGCCCAGGGAAGCAAAATGAATCAGTGCTTCTTGACCATTGCCCGATAGGCGAAGGTCAGCAGAAGACCAACCACAGCGATGAACAGGGAGATGACGAACGCCATGGTGTAAGCACCGGTGGCAGTGTATACCTTGGTCAGAATGGTGGGGCCCACAATACCGGCCAGGCTGAAGCCGATCCACATGATGCCATAGTTCACGGTGTTGTTCTTCTGGCCGAACTGGTCGGTGCAGAAACCGGGGAACACGCCCATGAAGGTGCCGAAGCAGATGCCAATCAGGATGACGCCCACAGCGAACAGGGGCAGAGAAGCGGTCAGACTTGCGCCCAACAGAACTGCAAGACCAGCCAGAGCAACGACCAGAGCAATGGTCAGGGTGTTGATTCGACCCAGCTTGTCGCTGAGAGAACCGGCGACCAGACGACCGGCGGTGTTGAACAGGCAGAGCACGCTGACGAACAGAGTCGCAGTGGCGGGAGCAGCGCTTACC
>CAVJGY010000302.1:0-1233 GCA_963648915.1 Acutalibacteraceae bacterium
CAACGACCCACTACGCAGAACTGAAGGTATTCGCACTCGAAACGAAGGGCGTTGTCAATGCAAGCTGTGAGTTCGACCTTGAAACGCTTCGTCCGACCTACAAACTGAGTGTTGGTGTTCCCGGCAAGTCGAACGCATTCCTCATCAGTGAAAAGCTGGGTATCCCGGAACGGGTCATCGAGGCCGCACAGCAGCACCTCTCGGCCGAAGACAAGCGTCTGGATGCCGTTCTCGGCCAGCTGGATGACCTGAAATTGCAGCTGAAAGCAAGTCAGGACGAGGTCGAAAACCTCCGCAATGAGGCATCGCATCAGCTGGAAGCTGCCCGTAAGAAGCGTGACGAACTGATCCAGCAGGGTGAAAACGAGCTGGAAGCCGCCCGTGCAAAGGCGCGGACACTGGCGCAGGAGGTAGAAAGCAAGGCCTACGCCCTGACCGACGAGCTGCGTCAGCTCCAGAAGGACGAGCGGATGAGCACTCAGCAGAAAGCTCAGCGTGCCCGCGAAATCGCGAAAAAGGAGTCGGGAAAGCTCTTTGTTGGCACAGAGGTCGTCCACAATCCGGTCAAGGAGTTTGTTCCGCTGAAGGAGGTCAAGGTCGGGCAGGAGGTCTGCATCGCTGAGCTCAATCAGCTGGCGACTGTGCTGGCTCTGCCGGACAAAAACGGTGATGTGCTGGTCCGTGCAGGCATCATCAAGACGAAAGTGCCCCTCAAAGGTCTGAAGCAGCCTGAAAAGCTCGTCAAAGAGTCGAAACCCATGACAAGAGCACAGCAGCGGTATTCCCGCTTAACGGGCGACGCGAATCGTCCAAATGGCAGGGTAGAGCGGGTACAGCGTTCGGCAAAGATGGAATGTAACCTGTTGGGCTTGACCGTTGACGAGGCTCTGCCGGAGGTGGATTCCTTTATCGACCGTGCGATCCTGAACGGACAGACGGTCGTATATCTCATCCACGGTAATGGTACAGGCGCACTGCGCACGGCCATCCACAAGCATCTGCGCGGAAATCGGATGGTAAAGAGTTTCCGTCTTGGCCGTTACGGTGAGGGCGAGAGCGGTGTCACCGTGGTAGAACTGAAATAATTGCGGGATTTTCCCGGGAGAACCTGTCCGTCAGCATTTTGTGGACAGGTTCTCTTTTTAGAAAAAGCAGGAAGTAACTATGGCAAGTCATGCAAAACATACCGCGCCCCGCCGAAAAAGACCCGGAAAACAGGGGAGAGATACCCTG
>CAVJGY010000302.1:1308-2110 GCA_963648915.1 Acutalibacteraceae bacterium
ACAGGGGAGAGACACCCTGAAAAATGGACTCATCCTTCTGATTTGTATTCTCTGCATTGGTGTAGGACTCTGGCTCTGGAAAGCAGCTTTCTCCATCGGCGTTTCTAAAAACGAGGAAACCGAAGAGACCTTTCGTCCGGAGGTCGGAGACCCGCCCTATCGTGTTGCGGTGGATGCCGGACACGGTGGGTCAGACCCGGGTGCACAGGGAATCGTCAATGAAGCCGAGATGAACGCGCAGACGGCGCAAACTCTGATGGACTGGCTGGAAGCAGACGCCAATTATATTCCGCTTTCAACGCGGGACAGCTACGATATCACTGCCAAACCCAGTGAACGTGCGGCCTATGTCAATGCGCTTGCGCCGCAGCTGCTATTGTCTGTGCACGGAAACTCTGCGCCGGAAGGCTCGACGGCCTCGGGCTTTGAGTGCTATCCCAGTGTTCCGGGCAGGACATGGCATCGGGAGAGCTACTATTTCGCAGAGCGTCTTGCGGAACGAATGCAGGCCGCAGGTGCGCATCTGCGCGGCAAGGGCGGCATCCGGTACATTTATTATGAGGGCGAGAATAAGCTTCTCGTGGAATCCAACCACAGCGAGGTCCGGGATGAACGAAGCTTCACGATTTTGGAGGATGTCAACTGTCCGGCGGTTCTGGCGGAACAATGCTTTGTGACAAGTGCAACGGATGTAGCGCAGTTCGGCGACGAAGCGGGCTGTCGGAGGGTCGCCCGAATCTATTATGAAGCCATCTGCGCTTATTTTGGCACAGAGCCGCTTCCGGAATGAAAAGGTGCTTGA
>CAVJGY010000303.1:0-1675 GCA_963648915.1 Acutalibacteraceae bacterium
ATATCAATCTGTCCATTGACTTCTCCTGTCTCCTCTGCTAAGATTTTCTGTATTCCCTTTGGACAAAAACAACAATGAAAAGAGAAGCTTGAAGTATGGAACAGTATTTTCCGCTCATGACCGAGGAGTATCGGCAGAAGCACTACAAAAACGGTGTGTTCGACCGCATCCACCGGAACACCTCCACCGTTTCCGTCCTCGTGTATCTCTTTATGGGCGCAGTCTTTCTCGGCGGCGTCTACGGCACTTGGTGGACGCTGACGCATCTGGAAGCCTTCCGGGAGGCCGACCTGACCGTCTTTTCCTATGTCATGGCGGCGTTCTGCATCCTGTTCGCCGTCATTGGTCTGGCCTGCATCGTCATCAGTGTCCGCCGCCAGCTGCAGGGCGCAGAGCAGCTGAAGGAAGCCGCCGCCAAAGCGCACGGCTACACCGTCGCCGACATGGAAGAGTTCGAGCGTCAGGCACTCGGCACGAACAGCCACGTCCTCTGCCTCATCGACCCGGTCAAAAAGACCATTCAGGGTCAGGAGGATGGCATCCTGACCCGCGATTACATCGCCCTGTCCCTCCATCAGGCCGAAAATATCCTCAAGCTGTCCGACGTCACCACCGCCTGCCTCCTTCAGCAGGTCGTCAAGGTAGGCAAGGGTACAAACCGCATGGGTGTCCCCTATCTCTGCGTCGGCCTGATGGGAAAGGACGGCGCAAGCGTTGTCGCCGAGTGCTCCAAGGAATCCGGTAAGGCCCTCATCGAGCTTCTGAAGGAGCGTGTTCCCGGCCTCGATACCGCCGATGATAAGATCCTCGAAAGCTCGGAATATGATGACCTCTGGGCGTCTAAGTATGGTAAAAAGGCTTCTAAAAAGGCTTCCGAAGAAAAGTAACCTTTTGAAAGGCTGTTGAACGCAAAAACCTCCCGATACAGTTTCAATGCTGTACCGGGAGGTTTTCTATTTTATAGAAATGTTATCACACCGTCGCCATATCGTGGGAGATGCTCGGTGCGCCGCCGGCGATCTGCTCAGCGGTGAGGGGCTTTGCATCGACAGCGGAGGGGTTATTGAGACGCTCCTTTGCGACGGCCAGCATCAACTTGATGCGGTTCTCCTGATTGACCTTCGTTGCACTGGGGTCATAGTCGATGGGGGTGATATTCGCCGCCGGGTAGAGGGCGCGAATTTTGTTCACCATACCCTTACCGACGATGTGGTTCGGCAGGCAGCCGAAGGGCTGTGCGCAGACGATGTTGCCATAGCCGCCCTGCACCAGCTCGATCATCTCGGCGGTCAGCAGCCAGCCCTCGCCCATCTTTGCGCCCAGAGAGATCACGCCCTTGGGCTTCTCGATCAGCTCCTTGAACGGGCCGGGTGCGTAGAAGCCAGCGTCCGTCGTCGCCTTCAGCATGGAACGCTCCACGCTGTCCAGCCAGTTGAGCAGCTGGTCTGTGCCCAGCTTGATACCGAGTGCGCCGCCGTACAGGACGTGATCCTCGCCCATGTTGAAGATGCAGTACTGGACAAAGCCCATCAGACCCGGGAAGTTGACCTCGCAGTCCTGACTCTCGAGGAACTTCTGGAGGTCGTTGTTGCCCAGCGGACTGTACTTGACGTAAATTTCGCCGACGACGCCGACCTTGACCTTCGGGACGCGGGTGACGGGGATCTTTGCGAAG
>CAVJGY010000303.1:1685-2108 GCA_963648915.1 Acutalibacteraceae bacterium
GGAATTTTTGCGAAATCCTTCGCGATGAGGGGAAAGGTGTGCTTCATCTCGCGGGAAGTGAAGCCCTTGCCCGCCAGCAGGACACGACCCAGACGGCTGACCCAGAGGTCGACCATCTTGTCCGCTGCACCCTTTTCGTTCTCGTAGGGTGCGACCTGATTGCGGAGGGCACAGAGCAGGTCACCGTAGAAAACGCAGGCCAGCGCACGGCGTGCCAGAGGCAGAGTCATCTGGAAACCGCTGTCCTTTTCCAGACCGGAGAAGTTCAGGCTGGCGACCGGGATCTGCGGATAGCCCGCCTTCACCAATGCCTTACGGAGCAGGTGGATGTAGTTCGACGCACGGCAGCCGCCGCCCGTCTGGGTGATGAGCAGGGCGGTATGCTCGAGGTCATACTTGCCGCTGTTCAGGGCGTCAAGGAAC
>CAVJGY010000304.1:0-2106 GCA_963648915.1 Acutalibacteraceae bacterium
ACATGCAGGCCTTGAAAATGCCTTCGCCCTTTACCTTAAAGACCATCAGGGAGGCGAAAAACAGTGCCAGCACCAGCTGAACGACTGCGCCGCCCATGTAGTACAGGCTGACACGGAGCGAGCCGAAGATCTCGCTGCGCTTGAACACCTCGATGTAGTTCTGGATGCCGACCCAAGTGCCCTCGGACAGGTAATTCCGGTTGTAGAAGCTGAACTGCACCATCTTGCCGAAGGGGATGTAGGTGAACAGCATCAGGAGAACCAGCGGCACGAACATAAAGCTGACGATCAGCAGCACCCGCTGGGTCTTGTCTGCCCGGATGAATTTCTGAAAGCCAGACAGTTCATCGTATTTTTTCGTGGTGGGATGTACGGTCATAGAAATCCGTTCCTCCTTTTTTGTTCAGAATCAGCAGAGTCACCGTTCCGACCCCATAAAAGGCGTCGAAGCGGCGGCTCTGCGTCGTATTCAGAAGAACTTTACATCGTCACGGCGACATTCAAGGACTGCTGTGCTGCCGACCACTTTGCATTCCAGTCGTCCATGATGGAATCGAAGCTCTGGCTGCCCGTCAGAGCGGCTTCCAGAATCGCGCAGTCGGGATAGTCGTCGTTGTTGATGCCACACTCGCTCTGGAGATTGACGTTATCGAACAGGTCCTCTTCACCTGCTGCCGGGGCGTTGTTGGAGACCAGCTCAACGCCCTGGAAGTCTGCGAGGAAGCCGGGCATCTCACCGTCCTTACGAGCCGGGATGCAGCCCTCGTCCACGAAGATGGAGCTTTCGTCCAGCAGCCACTTCACATACAGCATGGAAGCGATCTGGTTGTCGAGGCTGGATTTTGCGTTGATGCCGTAGCTGTAGTTGCCGCCTGCACCTGCATAACGCTTGCCGTTGACAGTGATGGGGAACGGCATGTAGCTGATGTCGTCGGGGTTCGGGCCGGCGTCCTTGAACTGCTGGACAGACCAGCTGCCGAGGACCATCGTTGCAATTTCACCGGAGTTGATGCGGCCCTTGGAGGACTCCCAGTCGGTGGACATGGGGTCGTCCTCGATCAGCTTGCGGGAAACGGCCTCGTACAGGGTGTAGTAGACGGCATACGGGCCGGTCTGGTCGCCGCGGTCGGAGAAGGGATTTGCGGTATGTGCAATGTTGTTGTGGAACTCGGGGTCGCCCGTTGCAGAACCGAAGATGTAGTTGTCCCATGCGCCCATCGTCCAGCCAGCGGCGAAGTTGGTGTAGAGCGGAATGACGCCGCCCATGTCCTTGATCTTCTGCAGGTCGTCGAGGAACTCGTCCGGCGTTGCAGGAGCGGTGGTGATGCCGGCCTGCTCCCAGACACGCTTGTTGTAGGCCACGCCGTCGGCGTTGCCGCCGTTTGCGATACCGTAGACCTTGCCGCCGAAAGCCTTATCGGATGCGAAGTTGTAGATGGGGTCGAGGGTGTCGAAGTCGCCCAGCGGGATGACGTAGCTGCTCAGGTCGGCCTTTGCGACGCTGGTGGGGATGAAGCAGATATCGCCCCAGTCACCCGTCGTCATGCGGAGAGTCAGGCTCTCCTCGTAGTCGGTCATGGCCTCATAGTTGACCGTGATGTTGGGGTACAGCTCGTGGAACTGAGCGGCATAGCCTGCATAGGTGGTGTCCACGATGTCGGTGCGGTTGGTCAGGATCTTGATATCCGCCTTGATGTCCTGATAATCCTCGCCCAGCTTGATGCTGTCGATGGTGGGCAGGTCAGCAGCAGCCGTGCTTGCAGCCGCCGAACCGGATGCAGCGGTGCTCGAACCAGACTTTCCGCCGCAGGCAGCCAGTGCAGATGCAGCAGCCAGAACACCAGCAGCCTTCAGGAAACTACGACGATCGATCTTACGCATAGGAATGTCCTCCTTCTTTTGTGAAACCTTTGGTTTCGCGGTTCTCATTCGTTCTCCTCGATTTTTGTGAGCTAAATTTTTAAGTTATCGTTTAGCTTACTTTCTGTGGTTTTAGTATATAATTTTTAAGCTAATAAGTCAATAAGCTCAAAACGATTCGCTTTTTTGCATGGTTTATGGTAAATTTTATTGTGGAAGTTGCACGAAGAACCCGGGATACAACAT
>CAVJGY010000305.1:0-1141 GCA_963648915.1 Acutalibacteraceae bacterium
CTCCCGGCTTGTGGCAAGAGTGCTGTCCCACGCGGAATACTATGGAGAGTTCCCGTGTCACCGTGTTGTGAATCATGCCGGACGCCTTGCACCCGGCTGGCCGGAACAGGCGATGCTCCTCAAACTGGAAGGTGTGGAGATGAAGG
Organism: Acutalibacteraceae bacterium; assembly: GCA_963648915.1. GTDB lineage: Bacteria > Bacillota > Clostridia > Oscillospirales > Ruminococcaceae > Faecalibacterium. The sequence continues at coordinate 147 of CAVJGY010000305.1, forward strand.
ATGAGATACATGTGGATCTGCGAAAGTTTCAGTGGGAAGTATAGAAGTTTTTTCGGCTTTTAATGCCAGCAAATAAATCCAATCGATAACTGTCATGATACCGGCGGTACTCAAGACAACAAAGCAGTCGTTTCCATTTTCGGATGGAGGCGGCTGCTTTTTTCGTTGAGAGGGAGCAGCGGATTTTGTCATTTTATGTCCAAACCTGCGCGAACGGGGGTTTTACATGCGTGAATGACGGGTGCGGGGGTCGAAAAAGTGTGATACAATGAAGGCGTAAGGGAGGTATGGGTGATGAAGCTGGATATCGCGATCGTCGAGGACCAGAAGCCGGATGCAGATCGGCTGGAAAAACTGCTGCACAAGGCGTTTGGAGCAAGCGATGCGGTCACCTGTGAGCGGTTTTGCTGCGGAGACGACTTTTTAAAGGCGTTTCCCGAACGAGAGTATCAGATTATTTTTCTGGATATCTGCATGGAGGGAACGAATGGCATCGAGACGGCACGCCGCATCCGGCAGACCGACCCGCAAAGACCCATCGTATTCGTGACATCCTCGCCGGAATATGTGTGGGAGGCGTTCCCAGTACATCCGTTTGATTATCTGCTGAAGCCGTATCAGGAGGAGAAAATACAAAATCTTGTGCGGGAGCTTCGGCGGGTGCTGTGTCTGTCCGAGCTGGAACTGGAGGTACGCATTGCGCGAAAGCTGGTGCTGCTTCCGCTGCGAAAAATCCACTACGCGATGGCGCAGAACCATTTCGTCCGGGTAGTCGCCGACGAGGGCGAATGCCGGGCGGTCGAGAACTTTGCACAGGTCGAGCAGCAGCTCCGGACACAGGAGAACTTCATGGTCTGCAACCGGGGCGTCATCGTCAACATGGACAAGGTGCTCCGATTCGAGGGCGATTACATCGAAATGATGGACGGCGCACGGCTTCCCGTTCGTCAGAAGGATAAAAACAACCTGTTTGCGCAGTTTACACAATATCAGTT
>CAVJGY010000305.1:1151-2101 GCA_963648915.1 Acutalibacteraceae bacterium
CCGCCAGATTCGGCGAGATCTTTGAGATCGGAAAGGAGACGAAACGGTGAACACTGTTTTGTTTGTACGCTACTTTCTTGAGTTTGCCCTGCTGTATCCGGGCGTGTTCCTCTGCCTTGCACCGATGCAGGAGCAGCTGAAAGCACCCCGGAGGACATGGACGATCGCGGCGGTGATGATGACCGTGATGAGCGTGGGATGCTCGCTCCTCTGTATGATTTTGGAGCTGAAAAGCAACTACTTTCTCATCCCGACCCTCATCGTGGCGTTCTGGCTGCTGCGGTGGAGGGTCGCACCGGACATCTCGGTCAGTCAGACGGCGTTCCTTTTCTCCATTGCGGCCGTCATGCTGGCGGTCTGTACGCTGCTGTCGGTCATCCTGAACGCCCGGGCAGAGACGGAGAATTCGCTGCCCGTCAACCGCATCTCGACTTCGCTCATCTGTCTGGGACTGGCCGTCGTGCTCAGCATCATTTTCTGGTTCACTGCCGTGCGGTGGAGCAGATGGCTTCTGCAGGAGTACCACGGCGAGGCGTTCTGGCAGTCGGCGTGGCCTCTGCCCGCATTGTATGCGGCGTTTCTGGTGTTCTGTATGCCGCTCGACCCGTCGATCGTGCTGATGAACCGCCTGAAGATCATTTCGGTGCTGGCGGTGTCGATCTCACTGCTGGGAATCTTCCTTCTCCTATATGAAATGTACCGGGTCGCCCGGGAGTACACCCGAAGCTCTCAGCTCGACCGGGAAAACCAAATGCTGGCGATGGAGTCCCGCCGCTACATGGAGCTTCGCGCCTATATGGAGCAGACCCGGCATCTGCGGCATGATTTCCGGCAACACCTGCATGTTATTGCAGGTCTGACCGAGGCCGGACAGCTGGACGAGCTGAAAAACTACCTGAGCCAGTACGAAAGCGAGCTGAGTGAGACGCGGCCGACCCTCTGCGCGAATG
>CAVJGY010000306.1:0-2094 GCA_963648915.1 Acutalibacteraceae bacterium
GTTTCTACTGGTACAAGCAGGTCATCGCCACCAACGGCGCGGACCTCGGCGAGGAATAACACAGGGTTTTCCCGCACAAGGTAAATGAGAAAATCGAATCACCATTGACAACCGGGCGTGTTTTTCTTTATGATAGAGGAAAAGCACGCCCGGAGGTTTTTTGTATGAATCTGCTGCATAAAGTCGAAGAAGCCATGATGCAATACGGCGGCACATCCCGCCGCAGCATCGGAGAATTTATCTTAAAAGAGAAAAGCGACCTCCACAAGTACAGCCTGCAGGAGATCGCCGACCAGACCTATACCTCCAAAGCCGCCGTCGTCCGGTTCGCGCAGGCCATCGGATTTTCCGGCTGGAAGGATTTCGTCAAGGCCTTCACCGAAGAGCAGTCCTATGAGGCACAGCACTACACCGATATCGACGCAAACTTTCCCTTCACCAAGGACAGCCGCCGACAGGACATCATTAACCAGCTCTGCTCTTTGCAGGTCGAAAGCCTTCTGGACACCGCCGACCTTCTCGACGACGCCCCGCTGGACGAGTGTGCCGCCCTCATTTTGGGAAGCCGAAGAGTTGCCATGTTCGGCCTGAACCCGAATTTTGCTCTTGCAGAATTGTTCAAGCGGAAAATGCTCAGCATCGGCCGTCAGGTCGAGCTGCCGAGTCAGGGCGACGTCGGCCTGCTGGCCTGTTCTCTGGACAAGTATGACTGCGCCGTCATCATCTCTTATTCCGGTAACTCGCTGGGAGAGGGCGCACTGAAGGTCCTCCCGATGCTCAAACAGCGCAATGTTCCGATCATCGGCATCACCAGCGTGGGCGATAACCTGCTCCGCCAGAAGGCAAACTATACCCTCAGCATCTCCTCCTATGAGCGACTGTACAGTAAGATTTCCACCTTCGGCACGGAAACTTCGATTTTGTTCATCCTGAACGTCCTCTTCTCTATCTGCTTCGCTGCTGACTATGATGCCAATATCGAACGGAAGATCGGCACCGCCCGCCAGCTTGAAACGGCTCGCTTGACCGAGGAACAGGCATTGAAGGAGAAGTGAAAATGGCATTCTTGGGAAATGTGGAATACCGTCCGGATGAAACTGGAATTGCCACAAGCGTTAAGTGTCCCCTCGTGGATGACTGGACTGATCCGGTTGACTGCATGGAAAATCAGGAAGTTCGAGAAGAATCTATTCCAGCCCGATTCAAGGTAAAGCCGAACTGGAAGAAAATTTGTGAAGCTTGTCCTTTTCGTGACTATTAGCAGTGTGTTCTGCACCGCAGTTTCTACAGCCGGAACTGCGGTGCATTTTTTCGCTCATTTCAACGCTTTTCGGCATATTACGACGCTTTCCGACTTATTTGACACATTTTGACTTTTTTCGGTTAAAGTTGACTCAGGTTGACTCGAAAGGAGTAGTAAATATGTCAACACCTCTGATATCCGATTTGTCCATCCGGCTGGACGATGTGCTCCGCCCGCTTGGAATCACCCGAAACGTAAAGTCCTACCGCATCCTCTGCGATTGCGTCAAGCTGGTCTGCGAACGGGAAGATCGTCTCGAAGCAGTGCAGAAAGAAGTTTATTTTCCCGTGGCCGAAAAGCATATGCGGAAGTGGACGGCCGTCCAAAGTGCGATTCGCCGTGCCGCTCAAATCGCGTGGGATACCAGTCCGGATGCCGTGCAGCAGCTCGCCGGGTATCCTCTCGATGGCTGTCCGTCTGCCGCTCAATTCTTGGAGATGGTCTATAACGCCGTTGTGCGGGGAACATCCTGAATAATACTTGGAACTCTAAATTCAAGTCCAAATCCTCTTTTCATCCCATTATTCAAAAGTGGGTTGCAAAGTGGGTTTGCACAAAAGAAAAGCACCTGGAAGCAAACGCCTCTAGGTGCTTATTCTTCGCGGGTGGATTGCGCAAGCCGCGCGTCTAAAAAAGCCCCACTGGGACTTTTTTGCCGCCGGGACGTAAGGCGGCGGCCGACGCTTTTCTCATCCACCCTCAAAGTCTTTTTGCAAAGTTCCAAGCAAAACAAAAAGCTCAGCGCATTTTCATACGTTGAGCTTTTTTGGTGGAGCGAAGCAACCCAAATC
>CAVJGY010000307.1:0-2094 GCA_963648915.1 Acutalibacteraceae bacterium
GATGGCGTAGAGCGAGCCAAGCATCAGACCAAGGATCAACCATACCATCGCACTCCGGTGATTCTGCAGAGCGGCACGGATCGCGCTGATGGAGAAGCCGACGCCTGCCAGCACACCAAGACCCAGTGCGCACAGACCCGGAAGCACGCCCAGCTCCAAGCCCATCAAGCTGTGAATGGCCTGAATGGTCGGCAGGTACACGCCCGCAATAAGCAGGATGGACGAGCCGGAGATGCCCGGCAGCACCATCGCGTTGATGGCGACCGCACCCGAGAAGAACAGATAGACGAACTGCAACGGCTGAAGCTCTGCGTAGTTCATCGCGCCCAGACCGTCGGTGTGCGAGCGAAGCATCGTCAGGCCGACCACAGTGGCCACGCCCACCAGCAGAAGCCATGCAGAGCGAACATTTTTCAAGGTCTCCCGCTCTGCCATCGCGACAAAGGGGATGGAGCAGATCGTCAGACCCATGAACAGCGAGCTCATGAAGTAGATGTTCTGCTCAAACAGGCTGGACAGGAGCACCACACAGCTTCCCATGCCGATGACCCAGCCAATGCCGAGCTTTAAAATATACTGGAAAGCATCCTTTCGTTCGGCGGCACTGCCCCGAAACAGGCTGTGCAGTGAGTTGATGAAGCGGTCATAGAAGCCCAGAATAAACGCGATCGTTCCGCCGGACACGCCGGGAACGCTGTCGGCCAGTGCCATACAGAAACCATGAAATGCAGTAAGAAGCATTAAAATCCCTCCAAATAAAAAGTTTCGGTCCACTGACTTGAGTGTACCGGAGTTTTTTTAACAGAGGAATTGAGAAACTTAAATCAATTTTAAACTACAGCTTTAATGGTTGGCCGGGTTATGAAGCCGATAGCCCACGCCCCAGACCGTCTGCAAAATTTTCGGCTCGGCCGGGACATCCTCGACTTTTTCCCGCAGGCGGTTGATGTGCACCGCCACGGTGATGTTGTCTCCCATCGACTCCAAGCCCCAAATCAGCTCGTACAAGTCTTCCCGGCTGAACACCTGCTCCGGATGCCGCATGAGGAAGAGGAGCAGCTCGTATTCCTTATTTTTCAGCGGGACTTCCACCCCGTTTTTGGTGATGCGCCGGGCGGCAGGGTCAGCGGTCAGCGACCCCACTGTGATGGTCTGCGGGACATCTGCGGTGGGTTTCAGGCGTGCATACTGCGCCAGATGCGCCTTGACCCGCGCCACCAGCACACTGGGAGAAAAGGGCTTTTCGATGTAGTCATCCGCACCAAAGCCAAAGCCGCGGATCTTGTCCACGTCCTCGCCCCGGGCGGTCACAATTAAAATCGGGATATCCTTTTCGGCACGCACCCGCTTACAGATGGTAAAGCCATCCATGCCGGGAAGCATCACGTCCAGCAAAAGCAGATTAAAATTCTGATGAAGAGCCGCATCCAGCCCGGTCGTTCCGTCCGGCGCGATGGTCACCGCGTAGCCGCCCAGTTCCAGATAATCCCGCTCGATGGCCGCAATATCCGCGTCATCCTCTACGATCAGAATATGTTTTTGCTTCGTCATTTTGCACCTCGGCTTCCTTCACGTGCCTCCTCAAACAGACGATCCGCCAAGACCTCCAAGTCACCCTCCCGGGCGTGGATGGTTTCCAGATAATGCTGCCGGGTCGTCTCGTCCGACGCAACATTTTCCATCAGGGCTTCCGAATAAGCCCGGATCACGGTGAGAGGCGTTTTCAAGTCGTGTGACATCTGCGCGATGAGCTCCTGTTTTTTCTGCTGTGCCTGCTGCTGCTGTGTCAGGGACTCTTTCAGCCGCGCCGCCATTTCATCCACGGCATCGCAGGCGGGCTTGAACTCGTCCGCCTCCTGATAGCCGATGGGCGAATCCAAATCGCCCTCTTGGATGCGCTGAACGCCCTGCACCAGCGTGTTCAGGGGCGTCTGGATGTGGGCGAACAGAGCCTTTGTCAGGTACAGGTTGGTCGCCACCACTGCCGCCAGCAGCATGATGACAACGCCCGCCGCGTAGAGCACGATGAACCCCTTCAACCCCGTAAAGGCCGATTCCATCTCCTCGCCCATGTCATGCAGGTCGCGCAGGGTC
>CAVJGY010000308.1:0-1089 GCA_963648915.1 Acutalibacteraceae bacterium
GGTCGTAGAATTCCTCCGCATAGGGGTAATGGCTGGTGCGGACGGCGTTTGCGTTCATCCAGTGGAGAAGATTGATATCCTTGACGTTCAGCACCGGGTCAAAGCCCCTGCCATGGGCTGTGAAGTCCTCATGCTTGCAGAAGCCTTTGAAATAGAGCGGTTTGCCGTTCAGAAGCACCTGTGTTCCCTTCACCTCGATGCTCCGCACACCAAACGTCTGGTCGTAGACGTCCGCACCGCATTCGATGTGGAGGGTGTAGAGGTAGGGCACGCCGGGCTTCGGATTCCAGAGGTGTACATCCGGGATAAACAGAGTTCCGACCGCCCCCTTCCCTTCTGCAACGGGCTTTTGCTCTGCATCCAGCACTGTGACATGAACATGTGCTTTTCCGGAGTGATTGATGAAATAGGTCACCTGTCCGTCGTTCTGGGTCAGGATCTTGATGTCTCTAATATAGTCCTCTTTCGGGGTGGTGTAAAGGGTGACGGAGCGGTGGATGCCCGCATAGTTGAAGAAATCGAAATTCGGGCGGTTCTGGGGTGCGGCGGCACGCTTGGCGGCCTCCACACTGGGGATGCCCGCGTTGTCCGAACCGAAGAAGGCCAGCTGTCCGTCCTCGTTGCCGACCGGGAGAGTACTGTGGTTCACCCGGTTGTCGCAGGCGACGGTCAGCAGGGCCGTTTCACCGGGATGCAGGAATTCAGTGACGTCCGCTTCAAACGGGGTGAAGCCGCCCTTATGCTGTGCGATGAGCTGACCGTTCAGCCAGACCTTCGCCGTGTGGGTCACCGCACCGAACCGCAGGACGAGCCGCTGTCCGGCACAGAACGCCGGAAGAGTCACTTCCCGCTGATACCACGCCCAGCCGTAGTGACGGCGGAGGGCGGTTGTCTGGTCGTTCTGGTCGTTGTAGCTGGCGGGAACGGCGATGGGCTGCGGGTCGGGCAGAGGCTTTGCCGGGTCGAATTGGTTCTCGTCGCAGCTTCCCAGCTGGAAGTCCCACGTTCCGTCCAGACTCAGTTTCAGACGAGAAGAGTTTTGTTGAGGATATAACATCTCAGTAATTCTCCTAGTATAAATGGCTCACC
>CAVJGY010000308.1:1099-2085 GCA_963648915.1 Acutalibacteraceae bacterium
GAGGCTTTTTGGCTCTCCCTTTGGGAGAGCTGTCGCCGGAGGTGACTGAGAGGGCAAGGACGTTTCAAAAACAAAACAAAAAGCGGAGCGCGGGTATTGCCCACGCCCCGCTTACGGGTGTTAGCCCTTGATGCCAGTGGATGCAACGCCCTGCACGAAATATTTCTGCAAGGACAGGAAGACGATCAGCACCGGGATCAATGCCACGACAGACGCCGCCATGATCAGGCCGTATTCTGCGGAATACTGGGTGATGAACATGCGCAGGCCGATCTGGATGGTCTTGAGTTCGGTCTTGGTGAGGTAGATCAGGGGTCCAAGGAAGTCGTTCCACGTATTGACGAAGGTGAAGATCGTCAGGGTGGACAGTGCGGGCAGGCTCAGCGGCAGCATGATGTACCACCAGATGCCGTACTCGCTCAGACCGTCGATGCGGGCGGCCTCGCACAGCTCGGAAGGAACACCCTCATAGAACTGCTTCATCAGGAACACGCCGAAGGCACTGAAGGCCTGTAAGCACATGATGGCGAGATGGGTGTTGTTCAGATGCCAAGAGCTCATCATCATGAACTGCGGGACCATGTAGGCCTGCCAAGGAACGGCGATGGTCGCGATGTAACCGAGGAAGAGGACATTCTTGCCCTTGAACTGCATCTTTGCGAAGGCATAGGCCGCAAAGGACGAGGTGAACAGCTGGAGCAGGGTGACGACCACGGTAATTTTGACGGTGTTCTTCACGAAGGTCAGCAGGGGGATCTGCGTCCAGATGTCGACGTAGTTCTGCCAGCGGGGATTTTTCGGGATCCACTGGATGGGGAATCCGAACACGTCCTTGTTCAGCTTGAAGGAGGAGGACAGCATCCAGAGGAAGGGCATCAGCATACAGGCCGTGATGGTGATGAGGAAGAAGTAGATCAGAAATTTGGTGATGAAGTTGCGGCGCTTCTGGGAAGCATGGTCTTTGATGACAGCAGCAGACATAACTC
>CAVJGY010000309.1:0-2084 GCA_963648915.1 Acutalibacteraceae bacterium
CAATGGCGAACATCATCAACCTGTTCAAAAACGTCTCTATCCGCTACATCATCGCACTGGGTATCTCCGGCTGCTTGATCACGACTGGTAACGACCTGTCGGCTGGCCGTCTGGCTGGCTTCGCTGCCTGCCTCGCCTGCATTTTCGCTCAGACCGAAGGTGCAGCGGGCAAGTTCTATCCCAACATGCCGACCCTGCCCACCCCGGTGGTCTTTATCCTCGTTATTGCTATCTGCGCAGTCGTCGGTCTGTGCAATGGTCTGGTCGTCTCTTACCTGAAAGTTCAGCCCTTTATCGCTACGCTGGGTATGCAGCAGGTCGTTTACGGTATCTGCCTCGTCTACACGGGCGGTACTCCTATCGGTTCGCTGAACAAGAACTTCACCTCTCTGGCCTCCAACACCATCATCGGTGTGCCTGTTCTGATTTGGATCGCTCTGATCGTGGCTCTCTGCTTCTGGTTCCTGTACAACAAGACCCGTCACGGCAAGTATATGTACGCGATCGGCGGCAACGAGGCTGCTGCTGAGGTCGCAGGCGTCAATGTCGCAGCGACCAAGATTCGTATCTACATTCTGGCTTCCTGCATGTTCGGTCTGGCAGGTTGCCTGCTGGCTGCAAAGTCCGGCGGCGCATCCGTCAACACCGCACAGGGCTATGAGCTGGATGCTATCGCAGCTTCCACCATCGGCGGCGTTTCCACCACCGGTGGTGTCGGCACTGTCCCCGGCATTCTGGTCGGCGTTCTGGTCTTTGAGCTGATGAAGGTCGCTCTGCAGTTCATGAACGTCAACTCTTCTTACACCTATATCGTTCAGGGCCTTGTCATTATCGTTGCAGTCGCAATTGATATCCGTAAGTACCTGGCGAAGAAGTAATCCCCCAAGAGAGCACCTATCGAACCGCCCGCTGGAAAACAGTGGGCGGTTTGCTCTTTCTGTGGTATAATAGAACAAATAAGTTTGGAGGTGCTACGATGGCACAAAATCAAGACAGAGAAGCCGAGCTTGCCCGGCGGGAGGCCGCCCTTGCCGCACGAGAGGCAGAGCTTGCAAAGGAGCAGGCCGAGCTGGAGGCGTTGAAGGCGGCACAGGAGAAGGGTGAAAGCGGCAAGACCCTGCTGAACAACGGCGACCCGAACTACGTCAACCCGAAGGAGAAGATCTACGACAAATTCCCGCTGACCGTCAAGCAGATGGACATCATCATCGGGGTGTTGTTCGCGCTCATCATCCTGTTTTTGGTGCTGGGAATGACCCACACCAGCTTTTTCGGGCTGTTCGGCGGCTAAGAAACACCCTCAAATCGCAAAAGATGATTGCATTTCATCTGTAAGATGAGTATAATAAGGTTTTGCAATCATTTGTAGATAAGAGGGAAGTTATGTTGATTGAATTGGATATGTATCAGACCCTCGCGGCGGCAGTCGTGGTTCTGATGCTGGGAAAATTTCTGCGCGGGAAAATCCGCGTGTTGGAGCGGTTCTGCATTCCTGCTCCGGTCATCGGCGGTGTGCTGTTCGCCATCTTTACATGTGTCTGTTATGTGACAGGCATCGCGGAGTTCTCGTTCGACGATGTGCTGAAAGAGGTCTGCATGGTCTTTTTCTTCACATCGGTCGGTTTTCAAGCCAACCTGAAAGTCCTGAAAAGCGGCGGAAAGAGCCTTATCGTCTTTCTGGGGCTTGTCGTTCTGCTCATCGTAAGCCAGAACTTCTTGGGCGTCCAGCTGGCGAAGCTGCTGGGGCTGAGTCCGCTGGTCGGCCTGTGTACGGGCTCCATCCCGATGGTCGGCGGTCACGGCACGGCGGGCGCATTCGGCCCGGTCATGGAGAGCATGGGCGTGTCCGGTGCGGCGACCATCTGCACGGCGGCGGCGACCTTTGGCCTGATCGCAGGCAGCACGATGGGCGGCCCTCTGGGAAAGATGCTCATTGAGAAACACGACCTGCTGAAAACGGTCGTCCCGGAAGACGACAGCCTGCTGGTCGAGGAAGAGATCAAGCACGAGCGTCACGCCAGCATGTACCCGGCGGCAGTGTTCCAGCTTATCATCGCCATCGGCATCGGTACGCTCATCTCCGA
>CAVJGY010000310.1:0-2072 GCA_963648915.1 Acutalibacteraceae bacterium
GAACCAGCCCGTGCTGATGGAGGTATCGACCTCGGCTGGATACCAGACCAGTTCCTCCGCATCCATGATGATGGCGCGGCTTCCCAAATCTTCGTCCTGCGAATCGATCTTGCGGGAGAATCCGGCGTCGTCAGACTGCTGGGATTTCTCAGCGGTGCGCTCGGCATCCCGCAGTGCGGCGGGGACGACGCTCCATTCACTGGTGCGGCAGTGTCCGGCCTCGTTGCCGCACCACCGGACGTCCGGCCCGCAAACGCTGATGACGGCATTCGGCTGCAAACGGCGGACAGTCTCATAATACCGCGTCCAATCGTAAATTTGCTTCTTGCCGTTCTGTCCTTCGCCGCACGCGCCATCGAACCAGAAGCAGAACAATTCGCCGTAGTTCGTGGCAAGCTCGGTCAGCTGATGGACATAGTAATCGTCGTAGGCTTTGCCTGTGCCGTAGCGCGGGTCGTGCCTGTCCCATGGAGAGAGGTAGACGCCGAACTTCATCCCGTGACGGCGGCAGGCGTCCGAGACCTCCCGGACGACATCACCCTGTCCGTTTTTCCATGGGCTGTTTTTTACGCTGTGGTCGGTGTAGGCACTCGGCCAGAGACAAAAGCCGTCGTGGTGCTTGCAGGTCAGGATCACGCCCCGCATCCCGGCCTGCTTTGCGGTGCGCACCCATTGGTCGGCGTCAAGGGCGTCCGGGTCGAACAGGGCGGGGCTTTCGGTGCCGTCGCCCCACTCCCGGTTGGTGAAGGTGTTGATGCCGAAATGGAAGAATGCATAAAACTCCAATTGCTGCCATGCCAGCTGCCGGGGACTGGGCGTGATGCTGGCGGCGTAGCGGAGCTGTTCGTCAGTCGTTCTCATGCTTCAATGTTGTACCACTTGATCTCGTTTGCGTCCAGATGCAGGTCGAAGCTGCTGCCGTCGCCGACGTAAACGGTGGTGTCCTGCGCTTCGTAGGTGTTGTTGACAACGCAGTACTTGCCGTTCTTGACGTAGGCATGGACCTCGACGTTGTAGTTGGAGCTGAACCAGCGGTGCAGGTCCTCTTCGTCGTGTGCCGCCCAGAGAATGGCACGATGGAGCACGCGGTTGTTCACGAAGCTGTAAGGCAGGCCGCTGATGTAGACGCCGCGTCCCTTGCCGTATTCGTGGACAGCCAGCTGGACCTCCTTCTCACGCTGAATAAGAATTTCAGTGTTCTCGAGGGCGAAAATGCTCTTCTTGCCCTCGCCGAAGTCCATGTCATGGTCGGGCCAGTCGGCCAGAATGAAGTGGTCGCGGTGCTCGTCCCAGTTGTACTTGTCGTAGTTGAGGGTGAAGCCCGTCTCTTTCTCGACGCCGAGGACGCTTGCCAGCTGGAGATAACGGCCCTGATACTGGTGACCGCCCGGTTCGCCGACACCGATGAGACCACCGCCGCGCTGGACAAAGCCGCGGATGGCCGAGGAGATGTCTGCATCTTCCCAAACGATGCCGCCGGTGTGGGCGGTGTCGCCGTCGCCGATGTTCAGCAGGACATCCACGCCGTCCAGAACATGCGGGTCAGCCTTCACGTCGTCGAAGCTGATGAACTTCACATCGAAGGGTGCGCCGGACAGAGCCTCAATGACGCCTGCATAGCTGTAGTTCTGCTTCTGATACAGAGCGTGGTGCACCATGTGGCAGCCCCATGCGCGGGTCTGACCCCAGCTGTTCAGGACAGCAACCGTCTTGCTGCAATAGGGGGTCGTGCCCTTGATGTTAGTGTACAGTTCGCGGAACTCGTCGCAGACACTCTCCACATAGGTCAGGAACTCCGGGAACTCGCAGGCCAGCTTCAGGTAGCCGCCGTAGCCGATACGGTCGATGGGGCTGCGCAGGATGGCGCGGCGTGCCGTGACCCAGTTCTCTTTTGCTTCCCGCACAGGGTCGCCGCCCTCATGGAAGGTGTCGGGGAAGAAGTAGGGCAGGAAACGGCCCTCGGTGTACTTCACGCCCGGGATGTCCGAGATGAGGCGGAGGGTCGAGCCGTTGCCGACACTACCGACAATGGCGTCCACGCCCGAGGATGCGAACTCGGGGCGGAACGGCTC
>CAVJGY010000311.1:0-2046 GCA_963648915.1 Acutalibacteraceae bacterium
GCCCTCGTTGGCCTTGTTCTGGTCGATGCTGTCGGGGAAGTTGATGATGAATTCGCGATGCTTAGGAATACGAGCTTTCATAATGATTCTCCTTGATGACAAGTTTGATTTTGATATAAACCTCTCAGTCTGCTTCGCAGACAGCTCTCCTATCAGGAGAGCCTTTGGCAAAGAATCAAAAGCTTCCGAAATGCCAGAGCCTCTCCTAACAGGAGAGGTGGCATCGCGTCAGCGATGACGAAGAGGTTTTACCGAATGTTACACCTGAAACATAGCCCTTGCATTCTCCGCGGTCTGGCGGAACACCTCCTCGGGGGAGATGCCCTTCACCGAGGCGATGTACTCGCCGACATAGCGGATGAGGGAGCTGTCACAGCGCGTCCCACGGACAGGCTCAGGGGCCATGTAGGGGCAGTCCGTTTCGAGGACGATCTGCTCCAGCGGCAGGGCGGCAATGGCTTTTGCGGCACGCTTTGCACCCTTGAAGGTACATGCACCTCCGAACCCGAAGTATAGCCCCTGCTTCGCCAGCCAGAGCGCGTCGTCGGCACTGCCGGAATAGCAGTGGACGATGCCCTTCGGCTGATACTGTTTCAGCAGGGCGTAGACGTTGGCGTGTGCCTGACGGTCATGGACGATGATGGGCTTGTCCAGCTCGAGGGCGAGCTTTATCTCCGCCTCAAACAAAGCCAGCTGTGCGTCCTTCGGGACAGGCCAGTGGTAGTCCAAGCCGCACTCGCCCACAGCAACGACCTTCGGGTCGTCGTAGTAGGGCGCAAGGGCACGCATCTCGGCCTGCCAATCCCCGCCGTAGACGGAGACCGTCGGGGCAGGGCCGTCCTCACCGCAGTCCTCAGCGGCAAGCAGGCTTTCGGGATGGATGCCGATGGCGGCATAGACCCACGGATACCGGTGTGCCAGCTCGAGACAGCGGGGTGCATCGCCCGAATGGGTCGCCTGCTCGCAGACGCCCACAACGCCCTGTGCGGGCAGGCTGTCCAGCAGGGCAAAGCGGTCGGCGTCGAAGGCGCGGGAACTGTAATGTGCGTGGGTGTCGAAGATCGGGCCTGTCATACGCGCTCCTTTTTCGAGGCTTTGTTGACCAGCCAGATGCCGACGCAGACCAGTGCAAGAGCGGCGAGATACTGCCACTCGAACAGCGGCTCACCGTTCAGCACGGCACTGAGCAGAACATTGACGACTGGGTTCACAAGGCCGAACACGGCAATGCGGCTGACCGGGTTGTTCTTCATCAGCAACGCCCACAGGACATAGCCTGCGCCGCAGATGAAGGCCAGATACAGCATGACGACCACCGCCAGCGCACTCTGCACATGCAGGCTTCCGCCCAGTGCGAGGCCGATGAGGAGCAGTGCCAGACCGCCGATGAACAGGTTGATGAAGCAGACTGCAAAGCTGTCCGCCTTTTTCGTCACCGACTTGTTCCACGGGCCGGACAGGGTGAAGATGACCGTCGCCACCAGCATACAGAAGATGCCCCATGCACTTCCGCTTCCGTGGTTGCCGATGGTCGCCACCAACACGCCGCCAAAGCCGACTACACAGCCCAAGGCCTTGGTCGGGGTCATCCGGTCGGCGTCACCGTAGATGAAGTGGGCGAAGATGACGCCGAGGAAGCTCTGGGTGCTGTTCAGGATGCCGCCGAATGCGCCCGTCAGCAGGGCAACGGCGGAATAGTAGAACGCATACTGCGCGGTCGTCTGCCACAGACCCAGTGCGCAGGATTCCAGCGCGACCTTTCCGCGCGGGAATTTCGGGAGCTTACCCTGCAGCAGGACGCTTCCCAGCAGAACGAGGAAGCTGCCCAGCATGAACCGGACGCCTGCAAAGCAGAGGATGGATGGGGTGTTGGTGGAATCAATGGAGAACAGGCGGTAGCCCATCTTGATGAAGGGGAACGCCGAACCCCACAGACAGTTGCAGAAAATTGCCAGAAGCACCGCGAAGAGCGGCGTGCCGAAGATGCGGTCCAGCTTGTCGGCACGGCTGGTTGTCTTATCCTGCATATTCTTAGTGGATGCGTGC
>CAVJGY010000312.1:0-2021 GCA_963648915.1 Acutalibacteraceae bacterium
GTAATATGCTGGTCGCGTTCGTGTCCATCTCTCTGGTCGTTTCGTCCATCATGATCGGTGTTATCACCTATATCAGCGTCCTCGAACGCCGGAAGGAGATCGGCATCCTGCGCGCCATCGGTGCATCCAAGCACAACATCTCCGAGGTGTTCAACGCCGAGACTTTCATCATCGGTCTGTGCTCCGGCATCATGGGCGTCGTCCTGAGTGAGATTTTGCTCATCCCGGGCAACATGCTCATCCGCGAGCTCTCCGGCAGTGCCAGCGTGACCGCCGTTCTGCCCATCGGTGCAGCCGCCGTCCTCATTGCTCTGGCAACAGTGCTCACCATCCTCGGCGGCTTCATCCCGGCCAAGAGTGCTTCCAAGTCCGACCCTGTGAAGGCTCTGCGCTCCGAATAAGCATTTTTCAAGGTTTTCCTTTCCCGGCAGCCTCCTGCATTCCCGCAGACGGCCGCCGGGATTTTTGTTTTTCATTGATTTTTGGTGCGGGACATGCCATAATAGGAAAAAAGGAGGCAGTTTATCATGCGAGCAAGCGGCATTCTGATGCCTGTCTTTAGCCTGCCCGGGCCATTCGGCATCGGCACTCTGGGCAAAGAGGCATTCAATTTCGTGGATTTTCTGGAAAATTCCAAGCAGACCTACTGGCAGATCCTTCCCATCGGGTCGACGGGCTACGGCGACAGTCCCTACCAGAGCTTTTCCGCCTTTGCCGGAAATCCTTATTTTATTGATTTCCGGATTCTGGCCGAGGAGGGGCTTCTGACGACCGATGAGCTTCCCGCGCCCCAGTCCGTCGGCCGCATTGATTACGGTGCGCTCTACCACCAGCGTCCTGTCATCCTGAAAAAGGCCGCTGACCGTCTGCTGGCCGCGCCCACCGATGAATACAACGCATTCTGCGACGCACAAGGCTTCTGGCTGGACGATTATGCCCTCTTCATGGCAATAAAGGCCGAGCAAAATCAGGCCGGATTGTCCAGCTGGCCGGACGACCTGCGCACCCGTCAGCCGGAGGTTCTCGCCGCCGCAAAGGAACGGCTTGCCGACAGCATCGGCTATTTCAAGGCGGTGCAGTTCTTCTTCTACACCCAGTGGAACGCCCTCAAAGCCTACGCCAACAGCAAGGGTATTTTGCTTGTGGGCGATATTCCCATCTATGTCAGCCCGGATTCCAGCGACCTCTGGACGCGGCCGGAGCTGTTCCAGACCGACGGACAGGTCCATCTGACGCAGGTTGCGGGCTGTCCGCCGGATGCCTTCGCTGCGGACGGCCAGCTCTGGGGAAATCCGCTCTACGACTGGCCGCGCCACGAGGCTGAGGACTTTGCATGGTGGAAGCGTCGGATGAAGTACGCGACCTCGATTTACGACGTCGTGCGCATCGACCATTTCCGGGGATTTGAGAGCTACTATTCCATCCCGGCCTCCAACAAGACCGCTGCAGGCGGAAAATGGGTCAAAGGCCCGGACCGTGCCTTCATCAACGCAATGCACGAGGCACTGGGCGAGGGCGGCATCATCGCGGAGGACCTCGGCTACCTGACGCCGGAGGTCAAGGCGATGCTGGCCGCCAGCGGCTATCCCGGCATGAAGATCATGCAGTTCGCGTTCGACAGCCGGGAATCGGGCAACTACCTCCCCTATACTTACACCCAGAACAGCGTCGTTTACACAGGCACGCACGATAATGTAACGACCGAGGGCTGGCGGAAGAATGCCGACCCGGAGGACGTCGCCTATGCCTGCCGTTATCTCCGCTGCAAGCCCGAAGAGCTGACCGAGGCGATGATCTGCGCCTGCCTGTCCAGCGTCTCGGACACGGCCATCATCCCGATGGCGGACTGGCTCGGCCTTGGTGAAGCTGCCCGCATCAACACGCCCAGCACCTCGGGCGAAAACTGGCAGTGGCGGCTGACAAAGCCCCTCTCCATCGACCTGAGCCGACACATCGCCGCCCTGACCGTCCTCTACGACCGCGCCCCTGATAAAGAGGCCTGAGTGCGTTTTTCCGCCGAT